>JALOOE010000215.1 GCA_025454565.1 Anaerolineae bacterium | reverse complement strand
CGGCGCAAGGGCAGCGAGCACGATTTGCGCGTCGGCATCGGCCGAGCGGATCTGCACTGCGGCCTCGCGCAGCAGGCCCAGGTAGTCGATGGGATCGACGGGGCGAGCGCCCCAGTGTGGCGCGATGTTTGGCTGATGCCACACCTGGTAAAAACGCACTCGATCTTCGTAGCGACGCGCCGCCGCTGCGGCGAACGCACCGAAGTCGGCCCGCCCGTTCAACACAACGACCGGGTTGAGGCGAGGCTGAGCGCGCAGCAACTCAAAGACCCGGTCGAAGCGCTCCCACTCGGCCTGCCCACGCGCCGGCTCGATCTCGTCCCAGGGCAGCACCAACCGCACCCAGCGCACGCCTGCCTGGTCAAGTCGCGCCAATATGCCCGCCAGATCCGGATCACCCAACTCGCTGGCGCTCAGATTGACCCCGATGGCGCCGGCCAACTCACTGTCTGAGACCGAAACTTGGTTGCGAACCGAAGCGCGTTGCGTCCGAAACGCCAACAGCGCGGCGACGAACAGCATCACCCCGATACCACCCAGGATCAGAGGCAGGATACGCCGGCGACGCAGCGAAGTCGAAGTCATATGCGCAATAGTACCATGAGCAGACGCGTCGTGCAACGCGCCGGATGGCAGGCCAGGAATTCCAAAGGTAGCCGCCAGCGGAGGCATCCTTCGACTGCGCAGCGAAAAAGACCGCTGCTCCGCTGGCTGTTCCAGCAGCATCGGTCCTGGGAGGTCGTGCTTTCCAGGCGCCCGCGCAGTTCGCAACGGCCAGGAGGCATCCGATGAATGCTCGCGAACGCGTCCGTCTCGCCCTGACGTGCCAACGTCCCGACCGGATTCCCATCGCGCTGGCTTTCTGGGAAGAGTCGTTCCCGGCGATCGCGCCGCAAACGCCGGGAGACTTCTTCGACCTGGATGTGCGCTTCGTCCAGTTCAAACCGCCAGCCGAACAGAGCGATTTCCTGAGCTACCTGCGCAGCTTGCCGCCGGATGTGCACGTGGGTGATATGGCGCAGTTAGCGACCTATCACGAGTGGGACTATCATCCCGAGCGCGGCCCCGACGGCCCGTTGAGCGATCTCCACACGGCCGACGCGTTGGCCCGGTATGTTTTCCCCGATCTGACTCACCCCGACCGCTACGCCGGCCTGGCCGAACAGACGGAATCATACCATCGGCGCGGTCTGGCGGTGGCGGGATCACCGCCCCATCTCGGCGGCGAGTTGTACGAGACAGCCTATCGACTGCGCGGATTCCAGAACTTCATGGCCGACCTGGTTCTGCACAAGCCGCTGGCGCGTTACCTGCTCGATCAGCTCACCACGTTGCTGATTCACAATGCACTGATCCTGGCGCGCGCCGGCGTGGATATCCTGCTGCTCGATGACGATGTGGCGATGCCCACCGGCCTCACCATCGGCCTGCATACCTGGCGCGAATTCTTCAAGTCCCGCCTGACCGACGTGATCCGGCTGGCCCGGCAGGTGAACCCTGAACTGCTCATCTTCTACCACAGCGACGGCGACTTCGCGGCTATCGTGCCCGATCTGATCGAGGCGGGCGTCAACGTCATCAACCCGCTCCAGCCCGATTGTATGGATGCGTTGGCGATCAAGCGGCAATTCGGCGACCGGCTGGCGTTGTGGGGGACGGTAGGCAGCGCGGGGCTGTGGGACGGCGGCCGGCCCGCCGACATCCGAGCGGAAGTCAAGCTGCGGATCGAGACGCTCGGCCCGGAGGGATTGCTGCTGTGTCCAGCCTATGACTTGGACTTCGCGCCGTTCGAAAACGTCGTGGCGTTCGTCGAGGCAGCGCGCGAGTCCGGCGCCGGCCACGCTTGCTGATGCGCGTCATACCCCGGACGGCGATTATGGCATACACTCAACTGGTTATGAACCCACGTCACTTGGGAGGACTTTTCTACCTATGAGCGGATCATCAACCTCTACCCTCGGCATTCTAGTTGGTGGCGGTCCTGCGCCCGGCATCAACGGCGTCATCCACGCGGCAACCATCAAGGCGATCGACAACGGGATGCAGGTGCTGGGCATTTACGACGGCTTCAAGAGCCTGATGGCGGGCAAAATCACCGCCACGCCCTTGACAATCAACGACGTGAGTCGTATCCACATCCGGGGCGGATCCATCCTGCGCACCGCGCGCGCCAACCCGACGAAGTCGGAAGACGACCTCCGGACGTGCGTCAATGTACTCCTCGATGCGGGCATCACCGCGCTGATTGGCATCGGCGGCGATGACACAGCCTACTCAGTGCGCCGCGTCACCGAGCAGGCGCATAAAATGGGCCTGGAACTGCGCTCCGTCCACATTCCAAAGACCATCGACAACGATCTCCCGCTGCCGGAAGGGATCCCGACCTTCGGCTATGAGACGGCGCGCCAACTCGGCACCAGCCTCGTGCTGAACCTCATGGAAGACGCACTGACGAACCCGGGGTGGTTTCTGGTCGTGTCGATGGGCCGTCAGGCCGGACATCTCGCGTTAGGCATCGGTAAGAGCGCCGGGGCCACCGTGACGGTGGTCGCTGAAGAGTGGCGCGGGAAGCCAATCCGCCTGCAACACGTCGTGGATATCCTCGCCACGTCGATCATCCGCCGGTTGGCCGAAGGGAAGGGCTACGGCGTGGCGCTGGTCGCTGAGGGCATCGTCGAACGACTTGCAGACGAAGATCTCAGGAACGTCCACGGCGCCGAACTCGATGAACATGGGCACATTCGCCTGGCCGAGATCAATTTCTCTGATATCCTCAAAAAGAGCGTAGCGCAGACCCTCAACGAGGTCGGCGTGAAGATGCGCCTCGTAGACAAGGAAATCGGCTATGAGTTGCGCTGCGCGCCGCCGGTCGCTTTTGATATCGACTACACCATCAGCCTGGGCGAAGGCGCGGCCGATTTCCTGATGGCGGGCGGTAGCGATGCGACGATCACGATCCAGAATAATCAGGTCGTGCCGGTGCCTTACGATGACTGGATCGATCCGAAGACCGGTCGCACTCGCCAGCGCATGGTCAACGTCGACTCGTTCACCTATCAGTCGGCCTATAAGTTCATGATCCGCCTCAAGCCGGAACACGCAGAGGATCGCGCCTTCCTGACCCGCATGGCGGCGCATACCAAGCTCAACACCGATGCGTTCATTGAGCGCTTCGGTTACCTGATCGGCATGGCGGAACGCCCGTACTGAACATCCTGATCTCAGACCATAGGCAAAGGAACCGGGCTGCGGCTATCAACCCGGTTCCTTAGGGCTTGTCAAAGTATAGCTTCCTGCTCTGGCCGGTCTCCGACCGAGCCAGTACGGAATAACTTCCTGCTCTGGCCGGTCTCCGACCGAGCCAGTACGGGAAATTGTTTCTTGAAACGCCCTCACATTCTCAAAGGCCCGATTCCTCGAACACGGGCGCCAGCAGGTTATCCACCGGGGCGTAGTCGTCGGTGATGACGACCGAGCGCCCGCTGGCTATGAAGTCGGCCAGCTTCGCGCCGTCCCACAGATGATCGGCGATATCCACGCGAGGAGTCACCTCCGCCGCCGCAAGATACTTGGCCCGGTCGATCGGTTTGTTGGCGCCGACCACCACCCAGGTGTTGCGGACGGTATCGGCGTAGTTCTCGATGACCGGGACCGCGGCGACGTAAGGGAACGTCTCGCCCAACGTGCGCGCCGTGCTGCGCGCAAATTCGCCCGACCGCCCGTCGATGATGTTGAGCATATAGATGCCATCGGGCGAGAGATGCGACCTGAGCTTGTCGTTGAATTCCTTCGTGGTCAGATGATACGGCACTGAGAAGCCGTGAAAGGCGTCGCCGAGGATCAGGTCGTAGATCTGACCTGCCGGCATTTCCTCGATGGCCTGGCGGGCATCCATGTTGATGCTGCGGATGGGGCCGTCCGGGTTGAGGCCAAGCTGCTCGGCGGCGACCTTGGTTACCTCGGGATCGATCTCGATCACGTCGATGACGCTGCCCGGATAACGCGCCTCGACGTAGCGCGGGAACGTGTAGCCCCCCCCGCCGATGAACAGGGTGCTCGGTGGCCGGTCAGGCCTTGCACCTCATCGTTGACCTTGATGCAATAGTAGTTCGTCTCTTTCAGGCACTCGGTGGTCAGCTTGCCGCGGTTGATCAGCAGACCGACCGACACGATCACCACCACGAGCAAGACCGCTGGTATCGCCCATCGGCTTGAACGTCCGCGCAGACGCCAATCGCCGAAGAGGAGCGCCAGCAAAAAAAGCAGCAGGCTCACGCCCAGGATGATGGCGCGTGTGCCGAATATCGACACCAGCCAGAAGCCCGTGAGGAACGTCCCGAAGATGCTCCCAGCGGTCGACACGGCATAGATCTTCCCTACAATATCGCCGGAGCGGGAGAGATCGCGCAGGGTCAGCTTAACGAGCATCGGCGAGATGGTGCCCAGAACGAAGCTGGGCAGGAAGAAGATCGCGGTGGTAAGCATCACGATGCGCAGCATCAGCGGCAACGTGGCCGGCCCCTTCCAGGCTGCGAAGGCGCTGGCGGTGAGCAATACGCTCAAAGACGCCAATCCGCTGAGGAAAAATAGGACGCCAGTTGCCCAGGCTGATCCCTGCCAGGACGACGCCAATGATGCTCGTCCAAGTGTAGAGGGAGACACCGATGAGCGGCGCCATGATGCGGCCCGCGACCAACTCGATGATGAGCGTGCAGGCGCTTGCGGTGAAAGCAAGTAGATAGGTTTGCCAGGTCGGCAGCGGACGCTCTTGGCTGGCTGGTGCGCCGGAAGACGGCGCTTCGGATACCGATTCGGACATGGAGACAACCTCCTCCTCGACAGGATGGCCTATTATAGCATATGCATGACTCACATTCCGCCCCTAACCCGCGTGCCGTGTTGTGGGATTTGGACGGCACCTTGGCCGACACGATGAGCAGCCATTTCCGAGCCTGGCGCGAGGTTCTGGCGGGCGAAGGCCACGCCCTGCGTTGGGAAACGTTCGCCGCCTCTTTTGGTCAGCGCAACGACACGGCGCTGTGTAGTATGCTCGAGACCGAATTGCCCGCCAGCGAGGTCGAGCGGATCAGCGGCATCAAGGAGGAGCGCTTTCGCGCTTTGGTGCGCGAGGAGGGACTCGGCTTGCTCCCCGGCGTCGCATCCCGCCTGCGCGCCAGCCGAGATACCGGCTGGCGGCAAGCGCTCGTCACCTCAGCGCCGCGCGCCAACGCCGAGACGATGCTCAACGTGCTGGGCATCGGCGCGTTCTTGAGCGTGGTAGTCACAGGGGACGACGTGGCGCTGGGCAAGCCGCACCCCGAGCCGTTCCTCAGGGCAGCCGAGGCGCTCAAGGTACCGCCATCTCAGTGTCTCGTCGTGGAAGATTCGCCATCCGGCATCGAAGCGGCCCGCCGTGCGGGCATGCGTTCGATCGCGGTTGGCCCGGCCCACGCCTCACTGCCGGCCACGTTGGGGGTCGCCAGCCTTGCCGATCTCCCAATCGAGGCGTTTGAGCGGCTCCTGGCTGACGGACCCGCAGCGCCACCCATCGAGCGGTGGTAACTGTCCAGCGAAGCTGCGCCGCAGAGCGCCGAGTTTGACACGGCGAAGCACGCTGCATCGCCCTGAGTGCATCACCGTCCCGCACTACCGAAACACCATCCGCGTATAGCGGTCCCGCATTGCGCGCCGTCTGCTTGTAGGAAGCGGCGGTACCGCGCGGAAGTGCCGGCAAGCTCTCCAACTCGCCGATTCTCAGGTCGCCATCTGCCAGCGCTACCTGCAACTCAGGCCAATTGGCGAAGTACACCGCGCGGAGGCTGGAACGTGAACACGAAATCCAAACCGGCGAGAACGCGGAGCGGGTATATGCCCGCTATGCAGAACAGCCTCTGCAGGCAGACCTGGAAGCGCGCCGGCGCGAGATCAAAGCACAGTTGCCGCCTGCGGGCTTCGCCGCGGTCGCAGCGCGCGGGCGTAGCCGCCAGACAGATGATATAGTCGCCCAACTCGTGAGCGCTTCCTCAGCGATCATCCCCGCGTAGATTGCGAGCAATGCCGGACGCTGGTACAATGTCCCCAGGACGCACCCGAGCATCCGCCGACGGCGCTGCGCGAGGCGTTCCGAGCGCTCTCCAACACCGCATCACAAGGGAGTGAACCCAATGTCCGACGCAGCAGCCCGCGCCCGAGGCGCCAGCGAATACTGGAACAATTTTCTCGGCGCTGATATCGGCCTGGTCGATCCCGACATCGACGCCATCATCGGCTTCGAAGAAGAACGCCAGGCTCGCAAGCTCATCATGATCCCCTCCGAGTCGATGGCGCCGCTGGCGGTGCGCCAGGCGCTCGGCTCCGTCTTCAATAACGTCTACGCCGAAGGCTATCCCCCGCTGCGGATGACCCGCGAGGACGAGGCGACGCTCCTCGACTTCGACCACGAGCTGGCCTATTATCGGCGCTACGGCGACCGCCGCTTCTACAAAGGAGTGGATTACGTCCATTTCGTCGAGACTTTGGCCCAGCGCCGGTGCGCGATGGCGTTTGCCAATGAGCGCATCAATGACAAGAATATTTATGTCAATGTCCAGCCCCTATCCGGCGCGGCCGCCAACCTGGCGGTCTACGACGCATTCCTGCAGACCGGCGACACCGTCATGGGGATGGATCTCTACCAGGGCGGTCATCTGACGCACGGCAGCCAGTTCAATTTCTCCGGCAAGCGTTTTCGGGTGGTCAGCTACGGTGTCAGCAGCAGCAGCACCAAGCTCGACTACGACCAGATTCGCGATCTGGCGCGCGCACACCGGCCCAAGATGCTGATCGCCGGCTTCACCTCATACACCTGGGCGCCCGATTGGCAGGCGTTCGCCGATATCGCCCACGAGGTCGGCGCGATCCTGCTGGCCGACATCAGCCACCCGGCCGGGATGGTCGTGGCGGGCGCGTTCCCGAGTCCCGTCGGCATCGCGGACGTGATCACCTTCACCACGCACAAGACCCTCTGCGGGCCGCGCGGTGCGTGCATCCTGACCACCGACGAGGAGTTGGCCGGCCGCGTGGATATGGCCGTCTTCCCCGGCGAGCAGGGCGGCCCGCACACGCAGAAGTTTGCAGCGATGGCTGTGGCCTTCAAGATCAGTCAGAGCGACGCATTCAAGCGCCTGCAATTCCGCATCAAAAGGAACGCAGCGCTCCTCGCCGATGGTCTGACGAAACGGGGGCTGGGGCTGGCCTACGGCGGCACCGACAGCCATTTCTGCATGCTGGATTTGAATAGCGTCCATCCGCGTAGAGGCGATCCCTCTGTGGTCGCCCCCACAGAGGCCGGCACGCAGCCGCCGCCCCTACGCGGGGAACCAGCCGTGCGCATCCTCGACATGGCGGGCATCGTCACCAACAAGAACACCATCCCCGGCGACACGCAGACTGGCCTGGCGATGGGCATCCGGCTGGGCACGCCATGGCTCACGCAGCGCGGCTTCGGCTCAACTGAAATCGATGAGGTGGCCGGGCTGATTCACAGGATCGTGACGAATATCCACCCCTTCAGCTATCAGGGCTTGTCCGGTGAGCTGCCGCGAGGCAAGATCGACCTGGACATCTTCGAAGAAGTGCGGGCGGAAGTGGCGGCTCTGGCGGCAAAAGGCGCAGCCGAGACGGAGGATCGCGGCACAGGCTACCCGCACTTTGCCGAGGTCGAGGCAAAGGATCAGGTTGAGACGAGGATCGTCATATCCTCAACCTCAGCCTTAACCTCACCGCTGACAGCGGCCCACGAGAACGCCGTCCTCCTCGACGTGAGCCGCTGCGGGCTGCTGCTCATCACGGGCGAGCGCGCTGCCTCCGGCCTGCAGCAGATCGTCACGAACGACGTGGCTGCGTTGGGGCCAGGCACATGCGGCGGCGGCTTCATGCTCGACCCCGACGGCCGCGTGATGGATGACGTGTTCGTGATGCGGCTGCCCCGCGAGGATGCTGGCGATGATGCCTACATCCTGCGCACGCAGCCGGCCAACCACCAGCGCGTCAAGGCGTGGCTGCGCGGCCTGGGCGACGGCTACACCTTGTTCGATCGGAGCGATCTATTTGCGAAGGTCGAGGGGCCGCTGATCGTTGAGGATCTTGCGGATCCGGATCACCCAGATTCATGTGTAGCATTGGCGCTGCACGGTCCGCAAGCCGCGCGCTATCTGGCGATGCTCACGGATCTATCGGGCGCGCAGGCCTTCACGTCCGCCAATCACGTTGAACTGGTGGTTCCTGCCTCTCAAGCGCAAGCAATCTATGACCGCCTAGTCGCAGCCGGCGCCACACCTGGCGGACCCGAGACCGTGGCTGCACTGCGAACTGCATCGAATCTGCCGGTTTATCCGCTCAGCACGGGACGGCCTTCCGGCCTCGATCTCATCCGGACGGCTGCGCCGTCGCGCTTCGAGTTGCGCAAGCCCTATTTCGTCGGCCAGCACATATTCGCCGAAGTTCGTGAAAAGCCGGAGCGACCGGAGTTCCGCTGGGAGGAACCGCAAAATGCGCCGCTCAAACGTACGCCGCTCTACGAGTGGCACAAAGCGCATACCCGGCACATCGTGCCCTTCGCCGGCTGGGAGATGCCGGTGTGGTACACGGGCGTGCTCGTCGAGCACAATGCCGTGCGCAAGGCGGCCGGCCTGTTCGATGTGTCGCATATGGGGGTCTTCGAAGTCAGTGGGCCGCACGCGATCGAGTTCCTTGACTTGGTCTGCACCAACTACATCCGCTGGTACGCGCCCGGTGAGAGCTTCTACTCGTATCTGCTCGACCCCGACGGCCGGGTGATCGACGATTTACTCGTCTACCGCCGAGAAACCGCGCGCTTTCAGATCGTGGTGAACGCATCCAATGCCGACAAGGACTGGGCGTGGCTCAACGCGGTCAACAGCGGCGAGGTGCTGCTCGACCGCAACCGCCCCGACCTGCGCGTGCTGCGGCCCGCCACGATCCGCAATCTGAAAGACCCATCAGCCGGCGCCGACCGCCGCGTCGATCTGGCGCTGCAAGGCCCGGCGGCGCTCCACATCCTGCAGAGCCTGACCGACGACGTGCGCCTCAAAGATCGGCTGGGCCGCGTCCGCAAGACGGGGCTGATCGAGTGTGTGTTGGGCGGGTTCGATCTGATCATCGCGCGCACCGGTTACACCGGCGAGGAGATCGGCTACGAGATCTTCGTCCATCCCGAGCGCGCCGTGGCGTTCTGGGAAATGCTGCTGGAAGTGGGCAAACCGCTCGGACTTCAGCCGACTGGACTGGCCGCACGCGACAGCACGCGCACCGAAGCCGGTCTGCCGCTCTACGGACATGAGCTCGCTGGGCCGTTCGATATCTCGCCAACCGGTGCTGGCTTTGCCGGCTATGTCAAGCTGCATAAGCCCTACTTCATCGGCCGGGCGGCGCACATGGCAAAGGAAGAAGCGCGAACTATGCAGGTCGTTCGTTTCCGCATGAACGACCGCGGCGTGCGGATGCCGAAGACCGGCGACCCGGTCATCAGCAAGAAAGGGCAGGCCATCGGCTACGTGACCAGCGCAGCCGTGGATGTCGATGGTGTGATCCTGGGGCTGGCCTACGTCGGGAGCCGCTACGCCAGGCCCGGCGAGGAGATCGGCGTCTACGCGCTGCCGCCTAAGCCGTTGGTGGAAAGATCCAATAAGGCCGATCTGGCCCCAGGCGACAAGGTGTCGCTGCATGACGCCGCCACCCTCTTGCCCCGCTTCCCGGACAGGGCCGAGCGGGCGCATTGGCGAGGGTAGGCACGTATCCCCTGGAGGTCTCGTGTTCGGGAAGCTTCGTGATCCCGCCGGCGGGCTGATGCACCTG
>JALOOE010000741.1 GCA_025454565.1 Anaerolineae bacterium | reverse complement strand
GGTTGCACCGCCACCCGCATCAACGTTGACTCCAACGCTCGCTTGGTCTTCAGGAAGAGGTCGTAGGTCGCTGCCCACTCAGTGCCATGTTGGAGCTCATTATCGAGCTCGCCAGCTTCATACCGATCGTGGAAGCTGGCCGACGACATCCCATGTTGCCGCTCGTATTCGTGAAGCCGTTCAGCCAGCACCAGCAGATCATCTACCGGATTCGCAGCAGCCATCGCCTCAGCCAACGCCTGGCGAAATACCGCCGGTGAGGGCAGAGCGCCCGTAAAGGTCAACTCAGACATCGGAATCCTCCGTCACTAACGCGTCAATTCGCCTCAAACGACAGTCTACCATCGCAACGCCCTATTCACAAAGACCGTTTGCACCGCGGTTGATGGCGGGCACCCACTTCTCGCCCGGCAGGATGCTCTCCGGCGCGATCCAGGCGCGTCAGCCAGCCGCGCCCAGATCGGCCGCCAGCCGGTGGGCGAAGAAGTAGTCGTAGCAGAGGCTCGTCAGCTCCTCATCGTTGAAGAGCTCGGTCAGAAACTTGCGAATTTCGGCAGTGGTAGGAACCATGTGTCCTCATGGGCTTTGCGACCCGTCTGCGCACAGTTTGCCATAGGCCGACTGAGCGGACAATGAGCCCAACAAATCAGCGAATGGCGAATCACGAATGAACCCGATCTCCGATCTCTCGTCTTCGGTCTCCCGTCTCCCGTCTCCCGTCCTCATCACCGGCGTGACCGGCTTCATCGCGTCGCATCTGGCCGAGCGGTTGCTGGCTGAGGGCGTCCCCGTGCGCGGGACGGCGCGGCGGCCGCTGGCGCAGACCTTTGAGGTTTCCGAAACCTCAAAGGTCTCACCGGCCATCGAGGTTGTCCCGGCCAATCTGCTGGATGTCGAGTCGCTGCGACGAGCGGCGGACGGCCAACAGGCCGCTCGCTGTCGTGCCGTCGTCCACGCGGCCGCGTGGACGGGCGGGCCGGAGCTATCAGCCGACATGGCATGGCGCACCAACGTCGAGGGCACGGCCAATGTGCTGGCCGCAGCCGAATCGGCCGGCGTCGAGCGCTTCGTCTACATCAGCAGCGTGGCGGTCTACGGCGTGAACGCCGCGCCGCTGATCGACGAAGCGATGCCGACGCCGCCTGTCGGCCAGCTCTATCCCGACAGCAAGATCGCCGCCGAGGCGCTGGTGCGCGCTTCGCCGCTGCCGTGGGTGATCGTCCGTCCGGCATCGACCTACGGCCCGCGCGGCGGCGCATGGTCGGTCGGGCCGATCGAGCAGATCAAGGCGGGCCGGTTGGTGCTCCTAGGCCGAGACGCGGGGCTGGTGACGACGGGCTACATCGACAACGTGGTGGACGGACTGCTGCTGGCGCTGGCGCACCCGGCCGCAGTCGGCGAGACGTTCAACCTGTGCGACGACCGGGCCGTGACCTTCCGCGAGTTCTACCTGGCCTACGCCCACATGCTCGGCAAAGAGAACCTGCCGACCGTGCCCGGTTGGTTTGCGACGTTGGCGCGCACGGCCCCGGCGAGCCTGGCGCGGCGCATCCTCGGCCGGCCGACGATTGGGCCGTGGTCGCTGCACTTCCGGCGCAATCCATCGCAATTCAGCGTGGCGAAGGCGAAGCGCATGTTGGGCTACGCGCCTGAAGTGGGCTTCGAGGAAGGGATGCAACGCACTGAGGCATGGCTACGCACTGCCAGCGTTTGGTAATACTAGCGCCGGAAGGTGTACTATGGTTGCAGCCAGAGAGCTTGTGCGAAGTCTGACCGCCAAAGGTCAGGTCACTGTGCCGATCGAGGTGCGGAAGCTGCTCGGTGTCGGCCCGGCCGATCGCATCGTGTTTCAGATTGTCGATGGACGCGTTGAACTGAAATCTGCGCCGATGACTCTCGAAGAGACGTTTGGCGCCGTGCAGCCGCTCAGCCGTCCGGAGGACTTTGACTACTTGCGGGAAGTCGCCATCGCGGAACACGCCCGGCAGGTCATCCAGGATTTGCAGAGCTGACCATGCGCTTTGTCGATACGAACGTCTTCATTCGCCATCTGACTCGCGATGATCCGGTGAAGGCCCAGGCCTGCTACCAGCTATTCCTGGGCGCGCAACGCAGCGAGGTGGTGCTGACCACCTCCGAGGCGGTCGTCGCTGAGGTGGTTTATGTTCTTTCGTCGAAACAGCTATATAATCTGCCGCGTGAACAGATTCGCGCCCTCCTCTATCCGCTCCTGTCGCTCAGAGGTCTCAAATTGACCGGGCGAGAGGTGTACCTGCGGGCGTTGGATGTCTATGCGGCTTCGGCGCTCGACTTTGAGGATGCGCTGGCGGTGGCGCACATGGAACGTCACCATCTGACTGAGATCTACAGCTATGACGGTCATTTTGACAAGGTAGCCGGTCTGACCCGGCTGGAACCTTGATCTGGCGATTGAAGTATCATGCGTATCTACCTGGAATCGCTGGGCTGTCGCCTGAACTACGCCGAGATGAGCGCGTTGGGCCGCCAGTTGGCGGGCGCGGGCCATGAGTTGGCCGCGTCCGCGGAAGAGGCCGATCTCTGCGTGGTGAACTCGTGCGCGGTCACGGGTGAGGCGGCACGGCAGAGCCGGCAACTGGCGCGCCGCCTCGCACGCGCCAATCCTGCGGCCCGCCTGGTGGTCACCGGCTGCTATGCCACCCTTGAAGGCGAAACAACGGCGCGCTTGCCGAACGTCGATCTGGTCGTCGGCAACGCGCGAAAGGATGATCTGCTGGCGCTGATCCAGGCGGAGGTTGAAGGTGAAAGGTTGCAAGTTGAAACCAGGACGGACGCCCTTCAACCTTCAACCTTCAACCTTCAGCCGTCCCGCACGCGCGCGTTCATCAAGGTCCAGGACGGCTGTCGCAACCGCTGCACATTCTGCATCGTGACCGTGGCGCGCGGCGATGAGCGCAGCCGGGCCATCGCCGAGGTGGTGAGTGAGATCAACGCGCGGCACGCCGAGGGCTACCAGGAGGCCGTGCTGACCGGCGTGCATCTGGGCGGCTACGGCAGCGATCTGGGCACAGGTCTGCGGGAGCTTGTCGCCGCACTACTGGCCGACACCGCGATCCCGCGGCTGCGGCTCTCGTCGCTGGAGCCGTTCGATTTGGCGCCCGATTTCTTCGATCTGTGGGCGCAGCCTGGCGGCTAT
>JALOOE010000740.1 GCA_025454565.1 Anaerolineae bacterium | reverse complement strand
CGCGTTGGCGAGCACCTGGCGGATTTCCGGCTGGTAGTAGATCGGGAAGGTCTCATGGCCGGGCGAGAAGTAGAACACTTTGCCGCGGCCGCGATAGTAGGCGCATCCGCTGCGGAAGACCTCGCCGCCGGGATACCACGAGATGAAGACCAACTCGTCTGGCTGCGGGATGTCGAAGAACTCGCCATACATCTCGGTGTGCGGGACGACGAAGTAGGGCCCCAGCCCCTCGGCGATGGGATGGCCCGGCGCGACCGTCCACACCCGTTCCTTCTCGCCGATCTCGCGCCAGATGAGGGAGCAGTTGGTGCCCAACATCCGCTTGAAGATCTTGGAGAAGTGGCCGGAGTGCAGCACGATCAGCCCCATGCCTTCGAGCACGCGCGCCTGCACCCGATCCACCAGCTCATCGGGCACGTCGCGGTGCGCCATGTGCCCCCACCAGAGGAGCACATCGGTGTTGTTCAGCACCTCGTCGGGGAGACCGTTGGCGGGGTCGTCGAGGACGGCGGTGCGCACCTCGAGGCCCGGTTGCATCTTCAGCCCCTCGGCAATCGCGCCGTGGATCCCTTGCGGGTAGACCGCGGCGATCTGGGCGTCCTTCTTCTCATGGCGCCCTTCGTTCCAGACGGTGACACGGATTGGGTTGGACATTGGAGAGTCACTCCTTGCATTGAGGTGAATGTGGTTCGGCGTGAAGCGTCAAACGTCATGCGTCAAACTTCTGACGATGCCTCGGCTTGGACGATTTCGATAACACGCTCGGCGATCTGACTGACAGTCTTGAACGTGGTATCGATCTTTGGATATGGCAGCGTATCATAAAGATAGCGTGTCGCCAGCGCCCGCTCTATCCGGGCTGGGTCGCGTCCATCGTGCGTCATTCGTGCGATGTGTTCTTCCTCACCGCACGTGAGCGTGATCGGCGCCAAGAGATAGGGGATATCGGCAAGATTGCTGAGGACCGTGTCCCATATCTGTTGCCGCGGCCAATGAAACCCATAAGGGAAGATGACATAATCAAGATAATGGCACGTCAAATAACCCCGGAGCATCTGCGAGATGTTGTGTTTGGCGAGCGCGATGATGTCTTCATTCCAAATGAAAGGATTGGTCATGCGACACCATTCGCTCTCGAGCCAGGCCGAGTGCGGCAATAACTGATGAACCGCTCTACAGACCGTAGATTTCCCGACGCCGTTCGGGCCATGAATAAGTAACGCCGCCTTGTTTCCAGCGCTCTGGCCGGTCTCTGACCGAGCCAGCAGGTGCGCCTGGCGGGATATCTTTGCCTCAGCCTCAACCTCAACCCCGAAACACTTTCTTCAACGCCAGCGCCGCCGGCTTCGGCTCCCCATCGAAATCCACGATGGCCGTATTCGCCGTGCACGGAAAGCTGTCGTGGCCCATCCAGATGATGAAGCCGCCGCAGCGGGGGAAGCGGCTCTTGCATGCCGCCGCGGCGATGGCTAGCGCCTCGGCCTGGCGCGCCTGGCTCCAGGCGACGAATTCTTCCAGGCTGGCCGGCTCACGGCCGCATTCCTCCACGAAGATCGGCCACTCGATCCACCAACTGGTGCGCCGCCAGAGCGGGTTGTCGGCCGTGCCGGGCATCTCGGCCAGGTCCCCCTTGGAGCGACGGATGATCTCGGCGGAGCTGGCGCCGGGCGCGCCCGTCTCCGAGCGGAAAAGCGCGTCGTCCCCGGCCCAGTACGCCACCCATTCGGCCATCGTGCCGGGCAGCTTCCACGGCCCGTGGACATCCCAGTGCAGCCCCTTGCCGAAGTCGGCGGCGCGCGCGCCGAAGCGCGGCCCCGAGGAGGAGGTGGGCAGGAAGCGTCGTCCCGGATCGCGCTCGGCGACGACCTGCGCGAGTTTGGCGATCAGCGGATGGCTGACATCCACCGGCACGGTTGAGCCGACTTTGCTGCCGTTCAGTCCGCCCACCAGCTCGTTGCCGCCGCACCAGAGCAGCAGCGAGGCATGATGCTGCCGCCGCTCGATGTACGATGCGGCGATCTCAGCCATCCCGGCGATGCTCCGCGCATCTTCAGGCGGCCAATTATCCACGCCCGACGACGATAGCGGAAACTCCTGCCAGACCAGCAGGCCCAACTCGTCGCAGATCCGGTAGAAGCACTCCTTTTCCAGGTACGCGCCGCCCCACACCCGCAGCAGGTTGCAGCCCAGGTCGCGATACAGCTCCAGCCGCCTCCGATATTCCGCCTCCGGCACATCGGCGAAGTTGGGCCGGATCGGCGTCCAATTAACGCCTTGCAGGAAGAGAGGTTGGCCGTTGACCACACAGATCCACGGATCCGCCTCGGCGGGCGCGCCCTCGCAGGGGCGCCACTCGACGTGCTTGAAGCCGACCGGCCGCGTTTGCTCGTCGTGGACGCGGCCGTCCGGCCCCAACAACCGGCAGCGGACGGTGTAGAGCGGTTGGCCGCCGTAGCCATTCTGACGCAGGCCGTTGGGCTGCCAGAGTTCGACGGCAAGGTTGTTGAGGGTGATGTCGAACTGGTCTTGAGGCTTCAGCCGGTCACTCGCGTTACCCACCAGACCGGCTGAAGCCTCCAATCCAGCCTGCCGATTTGCCGCCCCAGTGTGATCTTCGATGCTTACTTCAACCCCGCATCCGGCTGAGTCGCTCGTCGCGCCGATCACCCGCACCGAGCCCAGCCCGGTCGCCGGGTCCACCTCGG
>JALOOE010000214.1 GCA_025454565.1 Anaerolineae bacterium | reverse complement strand
AAGTCGAGCGTGTCGGAGAAAACGGCAGTGCCGAAGTCGTTCATGTGGTTGCCCGTCAGTCCGACGAGCGTGGCGCCTGAGAGCTTGAGCGCCTCGACGTATGCCGGGTCGGAGCAGAATATGATATTCTCCGGGTCGGTGTTCAGCTTGCAGCCCGGCATGAAGGGGATCTCGTTGTTGATCGTCGTGATGTCGGCTGCGGCCAGTTCAGGGCCGACCACGCGTGCGACGTAGGCATTGTCGCCGGATCGTTCGATGGCGGCGGCGCTGAATCGCGCGATGGCCGTCACACCCGTGTTGATGAGCACGGTCAGCTTCGCTGGATCGCGATTACTGACGGGCTTGTGGCTTGACAGGCGCGCCAGGGCGTCCTTCCCTGCCGGCGTCTGTGCGCTGAGCCAGGCCCGCGCAGCCAGCGGCCAACGCGTTTGATCGAGCCGGTTGTCCACAACGGATAGCCCATCCAGCCGCAGCGCGCGCAAGCGGACGTTCAGACGCTCGAACGGCACGATGCCGATTGACATCGGATCACCCCAGACGGCATCACTCACCTGATCTGCGGGCTGTGGTTTGACGGCCGCTCCGGGTGCGCCCAGGATCGCCGTGAGATCGTCCAGCGCGTCCTGGCTCGGGTAGATCGTGGTGAAGCCGGGGGATGTGCCGCTTCCCGTCCAGACCTCGTGCAACTCAGCCAGGCTGATCCCCTCCAGTAAAGTGGAAAAGCGATCGACCGGCGCCAGGATGCGTTCGTACATCAGCAGTGCGCCGGGCTCCGCGGTCGATCTTAGCCGCAGGTCGGGACGATCTGCCGTGCGGGTCACGCGGCGACCGGCCGAGCGCAGCGCCTCCAGCGTCGTGCTGAGCGCGGCAGCAGACGTGTCGGTGTCGCTTGACAACCGTCGCGCCGGGCTTGGCGTGGCTGGCGGCTTGCCTGTGGGAGCCGATGTGGCTGCTTTGGCTGTCGCGCGCGGCGTCGGAGAAGGAACGCTCGGGCTCGACTGTTTGGCGGGAACAGGCATTGGTCTTCCGGGGATAGCCGTCGGCCCGATCTCGTCCGCCAGGCGCAACTCCGATGCGCGCGTCAGCGAGCACGCTGAAAGCAGAGATCCGGCGACGATCAACGCGGCGATGGTGTACCGGGCGAGGGCGGGCAGGGGCTGGACTCGCTGAGTGCGCATGGTCAAGTCACCACCTCGATTTCCCCGTGGCTGAGATCGATCAGCGCGGCCGCCAGGCTGGCTGCGTGTTCCTCCGGCACGCGGATCTGCCACGTGACATCTGCTGCGTAGGTCTGGTCGATAGTGTGTGCTTCGTGTTCCGGCAGCAGGCGAGCCACCGGCGTCACCCAACTGTAGGGGCCGCTGGCGATCATGTCGACGTAGGCGATCTTCTCCGTCACCGGCAGAGCGGCCAACACGGCTTTGACGCCGCCGCTGTACGCGCGCACCAGCCCGCCGGTGCCCAGCTTGATCCCGCCGAAATAGCGGGTGACCACCACGGCGACGTCCCCCACGCCGCTGCCCAGCAGCACGGCCATCATCGGACGCCCGGCGGTGCCGCTCGGCTCGCCGTCGTCGCTCATACCGATCTGCCCGGTGGAGCCGGGGGGCCCGGCCACGAAGGCGTAGCAGTTGTGTGATGCGTCGGCAAACTCCGCCCGGATCTCGGCGATGAAGGCGCGCGCCGCCTCAGGCGTGGCGGCTTGCGCTGCGCTCGTGATGAAGCGCGAGCGCAGGATCGCCTCTTCCACGCGTGTGCGACTGGCAGGCACTCGATAGCGACTCATCGCCTCCCCGGAAACCTGAAGCTGGAAGCAACCATCATTGGTAGTATACCTGCACAAGGTCTCGCTGCCAAGTCACCAGCTTCCAGCTTAAAGCATCATTTTTCTGTTGACTTGGATCCGGCGTTTGTGTTATAATCGCGGCTGATAAAGACGCTTGGGTAGGAGGAAGGAATGGTATCCGACATGCCGCAACATCGTCCCTGGACGTTGATGGTCTACATGGCCGGGGACAACGGCAAGGTTTTCGACTCCGAATATGGCAAGCTTAAGCTGATGGATCCCATGACCGCGGCGGGCAAGAGCGATCTGGCCGAAATGGGCGCCATCGGCACCACCGACCACGCCGCGGTGACGTGCCTCTTCGACACAGATCATGGCGTGACCTATTTAGTCGAAGTGCGGCGCGATGGCCGCGGGCTGGCCGGCAGCAACTGCCGCCGCTTGCCGGGCGTCAACACAGGTGATCCGAATACCCTCCAGCAATTCATCGTTGAGAGCGTGCGTCTCTATCCGGCCGATCACTACGGGCTGGTGATCTGGAATCACGGCGCCGGTTGGCTGGATGTCAATGTCTACGAGGCCGTGCGGGCATTGGGGTCGAGCGCCCCGCTGTTCAGAAGAAGCCAGGTGGCCCAATCCGACGGCACAACCCGCCCGATCGCCTTCGACGATTCCAGCAAAGACTTTCTGGATACCGCCGATCTGCGCGCAGCGTTTGCCGGCGCCCAGGCCGAAACGGGCGTGCGGCTCGATCTCATCGGCATGGATGCCTGTCTGATGGCGATGGTCGAGGGCGCGCTGGAACTCGCCGACTTCGCTGACTTCTTCGTCGGCTCACAGGAAACTGAGCCGATGGATGGTTGGCCCTATGCGCCGATCCTCGCCGCGTTGAACAGAGAACCGGGCCTCGCCCCGCGTGACCTCTCTGTGCGGATCGTCAGGGAGTTCGCACGCAGCTACAAAGCGGCAACCCGGCTGGAGGAAGCGGTCACGCAGTCGGCGATCAACCTCCAGCAGACCGCCCAAACCGTCGATCTCTGCACGGCGTTGGTGGAGGCGATCCGGGTGAGCGCCGATCCGTCGCTGAAGAGCATGGTCAAGAGCGTGCTGGCCCCAGGCGTGAACGCCGTGCTGACCTTCGAGGATCGCAACTATCGCGACCTCGGCGATTTTGCACTCAAGCTGGCGCGCAAGACCGAGTTCAGCGCCTACACGGCTGTCTCCGCCGCCGCCCAGGCGTTAGTCGACCATCTGCAGGGCCGCGGCCCCGATGCGGCGGTGCTGCAAGTGGCTTATCGCCCACGCTACCAGGGCGCCACCGGGCTATCCGTGTTCCTGCCGCCCAAATTGGGGGATGTGCTCGGCATCTATCAGCAGCTCAAGTTCCCGCAGACCACCGGATGGGACAAGCTGTTGGCCTGGCTTTTCGATGACTTCAGCACGCAGTGGCCGACCTGAGTGAGTCCACGGTCAACAGCGAGAGGGGGATCTATGGCATTTCGACTGGACATAGCCGCTGATACTTTGGGCAAGACGCTGGACGCCCTTGCGCCGGCATGGGACGTTCTGCCCCAGCCCACGCGGGTCGCTATACAACAATCGATCATGACTGGCGGCCCCAAGATCGCTGCGGCAAATAGCTTCACCGCATCGTCGGCCATCGTCGAGCTATTGGAGGGGTTCTGGGCGCAGAAGGGGACGCTCCCCGATGCCGTCGCGGGCATCCTGCAGGCCGGGCAGGGCGCCACGCCGGCGTTGGCGCGCCTCACACCCACCGTGCCCGATGCAACGCGCTCAACGCTGCTCGATCGGCTGACCAAGATCGCCGACTTTCGCTACTTCAAGGATCCGCAGGCGACGGCCGAAGCGCTTGTAGACATAGTGAAGGCGAACGAGGATCGACTCAGGCCTGAGGAGCATACCGGGTGGCAAAAGCTCCATGATGCTTTCGCGCGAGGCGGCGATCCGGAGCCATTCCTGCGGGCGGCTGGGACGCTCCTGGGCGGCTATCCGGCCGTCAAGAGCCTGCTCGACGACGCAAAGACCTTTGTCCGGCCAGTGACCGTCGTTCACCGCGCTGCGAGTGCGGCTGGCAAAGGCTCTCTGGGAAGTTCCACCTCTGCCCGGAGCACCGGGGGTATGTCCATGTCTTTCGCACCCGGCGGCCTGATGAACACGCTTCTGGGGCCATCCAGGCTACCTGCGACCGGAGGCAACACAACTGTGCGCACAAGGCCGCCAACAGCCGTCGCCACCGATAGCGGGGACGACCTGACGCGCTTTGCGAACGTTATTTTTCCGGCCACCGTGCTCGTGACGCAGCAGGCGGTGCCGCTCATTGTGCATGTGGCCCAAGTGCATTCGCAGCAATCGGTGATCTCGGCCGATGAGTCGAGGATGGCACTTAAGGTCGGGGATCTCACTATCGTCGTGCAGGCCGAAGGATTTGCCGTGGTCGGCAGTATGGGCGGGCAACCCGCCAGCGGCGACTCCGGCGGCCGTGTGGTCAAGGTGGAAGCGGACCGCGATTGCGAGCCGGCGATCTTCCTGTTGGCGCCGCAGTCGACGGGCGAAAAGCGCATCAACGTTTACATTGACCAGTTTGGCCGCAACATCCTCACCCGGGCCTTCCAGGTGAAGGTCGTAGCCGACCTGGCGGCGGTGCAAGCGTTGCCGGGCGTCGCGGTCGACCCGCAGCCAGTGGAATCGCCCGTGCGGGGCGCGGATGCGCCGCCGCCCGATCTCGAGTTGCGCGTGATGTTGTCGGGCGATCGCCGGAAGCTGTCCTTCATGCTGCATGGCGGCCCCGACTACAACTTCCGGTCGATGGGCGAAACCGATCCGCTGCCGGATGAGCCGCGTGTCTTCCTTCAGCCGATCTTCGACCGGCTCAGCGGCCTGGCGCGGCGCTCGGCTGCGGCCCGTTCAGCCGATGAGACGGCCGCTGCCAGGAAAGAGCTGGCCGATTTGGGCGCCAACTTGTTCGATCAGTTGTTCACTACGGCGCTCAAAGAGGAGTACGGCAAGACGATCCGCAAGAAATACGCGGGCAAGGCCCTGCTGATCACCTCGGACGAGCCGTGGATCCCCTGGGAGGTGGTGCGGCCATTCGCCGTCGATGACACCGGTGACATCCTCTACGACGATCCGCCGCTGTGCGAGATGTTCCGCTTATCGCGCTGGCTGAGCGGCCGCGGTGCGCCCGATCAGGTCGCCATGAAGCAGGGGGTGTGGGTGGCGCCGGCCGATAATCTCCAGGCGGCCCAGGCGGAAAGCCGCTATTTCGCCGAGCTGCACCGCCGGCAGTGGCAGGTCAGCCTGTCGGGACCCCTCACCAGGGCGGTCGATGTGCAGGCGCGTTTTCAGAGCAAGGACACGCAGCTCTTCCACTTCGCGTGTCACGGCAACTTCGACGCCACCAACCCGGACAATTCGATGATCAAGCTGGAGGGCGGCTTCCTGAGTCCCAGCCAGATCGGCGTGCAGGCGCGCGCCGGGCTGTTGGCCACGAAGCCGGTCGTGTTTCTGAACGC
>JALOOE010000213.1 GCA_025454565.1 Anaerolineae bacterium | reverse complement strand
TCTGGATCCTTCGACGACTGGCGGAACTCGCGGATGCTCTTGCCGATGGCGCCGCCGATTTCGGGCAAGCGACCAACGCCAAAGATGACGAGAACGATCACCAAAATGATGACCAGTTCTGGGATGCCCAAGCTTGGCATAGCTCAACTCCTCTTGCGATATAGTCTGCGACGCCAGGTACGTTCCTATCGGAGGGCAGGGCGCCGCCTGAAATCCGAACTCTTGGAGGTGGCAAAGGCACCCCCGCTACTTCATGTATCTTGCCGCAGATCATACCCGCTGCGCAGATTGATTGCGGCAATGTCCAAGCCGATGCCGATCAGCCGGCGGACAAACGGCGATTCGCCCGGCGGAGCCGCCTTTAGCTGCGCGGCGGCCGCCTGTGCCAATGCTGCGGCCTCATCCTGGCCTGCCAGACGGAGCCAATTTGCATTCGCCAGCAAACGGCGGGCATAGCTCGTCACATCGGTCGCGCCGAACGCTTCTTCGGCCAACTGGGCCACCGCGGCAGCGCGGGCGCTCAGCGGATGTTTCAGCCCCAGCTTCGCCGCCGCATCGTACAACGCCGGCGCCTGCCAAAACCACCCCGCAAAGGCCGGATGGTCGAGCACCCCTGCGGTGAAGCGCCCCAAGTCATCTGCTGCCTCGACCTTTACCTCAGCCTCAACTCCACCGTACTGCCAAATCATATCATTGAGGAAGCGAAAGAGCAAAGGCGGAGGGTTGCCGCTGCGCCAGCTCATCTGCACCGCATCCTGCGCAGCTTGACGCCCGGCAGCGAAGGGCACGCTCAACAACATCAGCGGTCGGCGGTCGCCGGGCTGCGGCACCGCAAGGATTTCGCCCACAGGCACGGCGGGCGGTACATCCGTCGCCGCCACGTCGGCCCCGCCGAAAGCAGCCACGATGCCCGCCGGATCTCCGGCAGCGATGGTCATCGCGGTGACGCCGGCAGCAGCGCCTTGCTGGCACACAAACCAGATCACCTGAGCGCCCGTGCCGTCAACCGGCGAAAGAAAAGCCCGCCATGCTGAGAGTGGCGCAGCGGGGACGGCTTGCACCCCGCTCATCCGCAGCTTGCGTTGGCCCCGATCGGCCAGCGCGGCCCGATCAGGCGGCAGCGCGGCGGTCAGGCTGGTCAGCGCGAGCAACGCTTCAGGTGTACGCGTGCGGCCCAGCAGATCCACTGCCTGCTGCGCCAGCCGCGCATTCTCGCTCTGGGCGAACATGCGCAACAGCGCCACCAGGTGCGGATGCGGCATCAACTGCGGAAGCGCCTGCATCAGCATGCCCGGCACCTCTGGCGGCTGTTGCGCCAGTTGGTCGAGATACTCGACGATGGACGCACGATTCGCGTCCATCGCGCCGATCAGCTCACGCAGCGATTGCAGCGCCATGCTGCCGGGATCCCGGATCGCCGCCAGGAGGTCATCGCTCACCGGCTCGTCGAGATAGCGATTGAGGAGCGTCAGCGCGGTCACGCGCGTCCGGTCGGTGCGGTCACGCGAGCGGATGGCGGCTTTGAGCGCCGGCACGACGATATCTCGCGCCATGCGCTGCGCCACCAATCCGAGCCCGCCGCGCACATGCGGATCGTCGGTATCCAACCGGACAAGAAATACCGGCAGTCCGGCGCTGCCGCGGTCGGCGATACGCTGCGCGCGGCGCGTCCGTTCGGACGCGTTTTGCGCCTGGGCCAACGCGTCGAACTCCGCCTCCAACGCCCGCCGCTCCATCAACCCGGTCAGGACTTTCGTTTCCTGGTCGCTCACGAGCCGATTATAGCATACCTCACAGGAAGCTAGAAGTTGGCGGTTGGCAGTCGAATATGGTAGACTGACGAAGGACGAAAGACGAAGGACGGAAGTTTGGGAGTCGGTCATCCGTCATTCGTCGTTGGTCATTCGTCCTTCGTCGGAGGTTCCATGGCCGCGCAAGCGCTCTATCGCAAATGGCGCTCCCAGGATTTCGCAGAGGTGGTGGGTCAGGAGCATGTGACCCTGACGTTGCGCAACGCGCTGCGCGAGGGCCGGCTGTCGCATGCCTACCTTTTCACCGGGCCGCGCGGCACCGGCAAGACATCGACCGCCCGCATCCTGGCGAAAGCCATCAACTGCCTCGACCCCGATCTCGCCGCACGGCCCTGCAATACCTGCTCGATCTGCACCGCCATCACCGAAGGCCGCCAGCTCGATCTGATCGAGATCGACGCGGCGTCGAACCGCGGCATCGACGAGATCCGCGATCTGCGCGAGAAGATCGGCTTTCGGCCCAACGAGGCGCGCTACAAAGTCTACATCATCGACGAAGTCCACATGCTGACGAAAGAGGCGTTCAACGCGCTGCTCAAGACGTTGGAGGAGCCTCCGCCACACGCGATTTTCGTCCTGGCGACCACCGAGCCGGATCGGGTGCCCGAGACGGTGCGCTCGCGCTGCCAGCGCTTCGACTTCCGCCGCATCCCCACCGGCGAGATCGTTGAGCATTTGGCCGCGATTTTGACTGACGAGGGTGGCAAAGCCGAGCCGGAGGCGCTGGTGGCGATCGCCCGGCGCGCCACCGGCAGCATGCGTGACGCGGTCAGCCTGCTCGATCAACTGCTTTCCTATGGCGACGACACCCTGACGCTGGCACGCGTCGAGCGCGTGCTGGGGCTGGTGAACGCACAGACCGTCGGCAAGCTGGTCGATTGCATCGCCGCGAACGACACTGCGGGCGGCCTCGCCCTGCTCAACAGCCTGGTGGCTGAGGGGGTCGAGCTGGGCCAGTTGGTCGATCAGATCGTCGCGTATCTGCGCGCTGTGCTGTTCACGCGCATGGCCCGCACGCCGGAGCTGCTCGATCTGCCGCAGGATGTGATCCCGACCGTCGTCCGCCAGGCCGCGGCCTTCTCGCCCGCCGCGTTATTGGCCGCGGTGCGCGAGTTCACCGAGGCGCGCGGCGCGCTGCGCGATCAGGTGCCCGGCGTCCCGCAGTTGCCCATTGAGCTGGCCTTCCTGCGCGCAGCGGTTGCGGCGTGCGCGCCGGCGACGGTCACGCCGGCGACGGGCGCGCCGGCGGCGGGCGCGCCTGTTGCCGCGGTCGCCCCGGCAGCGACCGCCCCGGTCGTCAGCGCAGCGCCCGCGGTTCACACGACGACTGCGGCGACTGCGAGCGTGTCGCCGCCAGCGCCGCCATCAGCACCGGCTACCCGGCCAGCCGAAGCTCGACCTGCGGCTGTGCTGCCGAATAACGAGCTGCGCCAGGCCGTTCAGGCCAACTGGGAGCCATTCCTGAGCATGGCGGGCAAACGCTGTGGCATCCCGGTGCAGGCGGCGTTGCGCTCGGTCAAGGAGATCGAGACGGCCGGGGATGCGGTCGTCTTGCGCTTCGCCCATACCTTCTCGCGCGATCTGGTCAACCGGCCGGAGCACCGCTCGCAAGTCGAGGCGTTGTGGGAGGAGTTGCTGAAGGCCCGCGTGCAGGTGCGCTGTGCATTAGTTGGCGAGACGGTGGCCGCACCCGTGCCAACCGCGTCGAGCCAGGCCGCGCCCGGCCAGCGGTCTGGCCTGCCGCAGAGCGACGACGATGCGTTCCTGGACGACGCCCGCAGCCTGGGCGCGGTGGTGAAAAAGCTGTGATGAAAGGGTAGAGCAAACGATGAGCAAACTCAAAGCCAGACCGATGTACGGTGTGCCTCGTGCCAGCGGCGGTGGCGGCGGTGGCGGAGGCGGCAATATGATGGCGCAGTTGCAGAAGCTCCAGGATGAGATGGCAAAAACCCAGGAGAAGCTGCACGACGAGATGGTGGAGGTGACCGTGGGCGGCGGCATGATCAAAGCGGTCATGACCGGTCACCAGAAGCTCGTCTCCATCGCCATCGCGCCCGAAGCGGTCGATCCCGACGATGTGGAGATGCTGCAAGACATGATCGTGGCCGCGGTCAACGAGGCCGTCGAACGCTCGCAGGCGCTCGCCTCCGAACGCATGGGCGCGCTCACCGGCGGGCTGGGCGGCCTCGGCATCCCCGGACTGATGTAGCTGTGGCGCAGAATCTCGCCAAGCCGGTCGCCGATCTGATCGCGGCCCTCTCGCGGCTGCCCGGCATCGGGCCGAAGTCGGCGTCCCGCCTCACGTTCTACCTGCTGCGCGAGGGCGATGGGCTGGCGCTCGCGCTCTCCGATGCGCTGCGCGCGCTGCACGAGGGTACCGTGGAGTGCGAACGGTGCTTCAACATCGCCGAGATCAGCCCCTGCCCCATCTGCGCCGACCCGGCGCGCGATCAGCGGATGATCTGCGTGGTCGAGGATCCGCTCGATGTGCTGGCGGTCGAGCGCACCGGCGCCTTCCGGGGCGTGTATCACATCCTCCACGGCGCACTGTCCCCCATCGACGGCGTCTATCCCGAGAAGCTGCGCATCGCCGAGTTGGTCGATCGCGTGCGCACAACCCATCCCCGCGAGGTGATCCTGGCCACCAACCCCAGCCTGGAAGGCGAGAACACCGCGGCCTACATCCACCAGCAACTCGCGATGGCCGACGTCAGCGTCACGCGCCTGGCGCGCGGTCTGCCCGTCGGCGGCGACCTGGAATACACCGATGAGGTGACGCTGTCTCGGGCGCTGGAAGGCCGGCGGGCGATGTAGGATCAGACGGAATAGGACGCGGATGAACGCGGACAGGCGCGGACAAACGCGGGGAAGAAAACCTATCAGGGCTCGTCCGCGCTTGTCCGCGTCCTGATGTTTGATCGTGTAAGATCCAAGAAGGACAAACACCGCCATGCACGCAATGCAATGTCTCGCGCCCGGAAAAGTCAGCTTCATCGAGACGCCGAAGCCCGCACTCAAGCCGGGGCATGCCCTGGTCAAGACGATGCTCGTGTCGCTGTGCGGCAGCGATGTGCACATGGTTTACTATGAGCCGGCCGAACGCTACCCCTTCCCGCCCGGCACGTCCGGCCACGAGATGATCGGTGTGGTGGAGGCGGTGGAGGCGCCGGGCTGCGGCTTCGCGCCGGGCGACATCGCGCTGACCCTGGCGCCCTATCATCAGGCGATGGCCGAGTACTACCTGGCCCCCGTCGAGCACGTGCTTGTGCTCCCGAAGGGCAAGCCGCTCGACCGGCTCCTGATGGCGCAACAGCTTGGCACGGTGATCTACGCCTGCCAGCGGCTGCCGAACCTGATCGGCAAGCGCGTGGCGGTCATCGGTCTGGGCTCGGCCGGGCTCTTTTTCGCTGCGATGTGCCGCCGGCTGGGCGCGGAGCAGGTCATTGCCCTGGATATCATGCCGCATCGCGTGGCGGTCGCGACCCATTTCGGCGCGACGCACGCGATCAACAACGCGCAGGTCGATCCGTTGGAT
>JALOOE010000003.1 GCA_025454565.1 Anaerolineae bacterium | reverse complement strand
GCGATCGGTGTTGCCAGGTCGGGCCCAGTTGGGCGCCTTCACGATGCTCAACAGCACCTTGAGACCCGCGCCGGTGAGATCTCCCACGATGTCGTCGGGGAAGTTCTTTTGGCCGGCCGATCCTTCAAAATCCTTCCAGGGTATCTGTACCTTGACCCAGTCGAAACCCATGCCCTTGGTCGCATTGGCGGCTGCGCCACGATTGCCCCACGGGTCGATCTGGATGCCGTAGCCAAAATAGCCGCCCGCAGGTGGGAAGGAGGGGCCGGCCGCTGGTGCGGGCGCAGCAGGCTGACGCGCTGGCGCGGGAGCCGCTGCGGCGACCGGGGCCGGCGCAGCCGTCTTCACGATGGCCAGCGCTTCGGTCGGGCCGGTGATGGTGGCGAAGCGCGCCGAGACCCAGCCGGGCTGATCTTCGCCGTAGCTGAACTGATACCAGTCGCCTGCCTCGTTCTTGCCGGTGATGCGGTAGGTCGCGCCGTCCTGTGCGTCGCCGATTTTGCCATAGCCTGTACCGGGACCGGAGCGCACGTTAACCGGCCCGTTCGCGATCGTCATTTGGGCGAAGTTCGGCGTGGGACTCGCCACGGGCGTGGGCGTGAACACCGGCGTTGGGGTCGGTGTGGGGGTGTAGGTTGCCACGGTGACGCCCGCTGAGCTTTCCTTGTGGACGACGCGGCCACGATCCACGATAGCGGCTTCGATCTGCACGTCGCCTGCGGCTACCGGGGCGGCCAGCGCCACGCCCGGATCAGTCAATGGGCGTATCTGGCTGACCTGCTTGCCGTCGCTTCCCTTGACCGTCCATTGCACAGCGAAGTTGCTGTCGATGGGCGAGGTGCGCCCCTGTTGATAGTCGCGCATCAGCCGCCACAGATCGGTATCCAACCCGTCGGCGGGCAAGTTCTCCACCGTGACGCCCTGGATATTGTATTGCTTCAAGAGGTCGAGCTTGTGGCTTAGGCTGGCGGCGTTCTCAAGCCAAACGGTGCGGGCCGCCGCTTGATCGTCCTGGTAGCGATACACATAGGTGCCGATATTCGGGTCATAGACGAGGCCGCTGTTCGGGCGCGATGAGGCGAGCGCCAAGTTCAGCGGCTTGCCCGGCTCGACGACGGCCAAATCGGTCTTGATGCGGCCCAAGAGCGGCTGCAAGGCGTCACTGTATTTCTTCTGCAGCAGGTAGTTGCCCGACTGCTCGACGCTCTGCCCGCTTAGGATCGGCTGCAGCTTGTAGCGGTTGATTTGGCCGGTCGCATAGTTGAGTAACGCATCCAATTGGCCGTCGGGCACGTAGGCGCGCGGGTCGACCGGCGCCGGCACCTTGACCGTATCGGCCAGGAGCCCCAACGTCTGCCAATCGTACGCCCCGGTGTCCCACCGATCATCGGCGACCTGCTTGGCCGGCTCGACGCGCACGCTGAGCGTCTTGTTCTTTTCTTGAAGCTTCGCAGCCAGCGCGGCGATGAACTGATTGAACTCGCCGCGCAGATTCTCGTCAAGGCCCCGATAGTCGATGTCGACGCCCTTGTAGACATTGGCCACGGCCAGATTGACGAGGGCGTTGATGTGGGCTTCGCGCTGCCTGTTATCGACAAGCATATTCGCCAGAAGATCACTGCGCACCACCGGCCCTTCATAGTTGCGGATCAGTGGGCTGATCTCATAACTGTTCGCCAGTCGATCCCAGTTCGCGTCCAGCGCGCCATCGAGCGCGCCGTTGGGCCCGAGGTAGAGCCCGGTCGGGTGCACCTGCCCCAACGCGCCCTTGCCTTCAGCGGGCAGGGCGTTCGCCTGCGGTACGTCGGCGCCGAACACGGGCGGTTTCGGGTTGGTCTGCATGATCAGAGCTGACCCGGGCACCGCGTTGACGCGCGATTCAATCTGGTCATCTTCCGGGATGACGCGATGGGGCAGCCACTGCCAATTCTGCTTGGCGGTGTCCCATGTGTAGACATCCAGCGTCTCGTACGGCTCGCTGTCATTGGGGATCGGCATCACCATGACCGTCTCGGCCACGGGATCACCGGTCGTCTTGAGTTGATAGAAGGGACTCTTGGCGACGAGATTGGGCGGAATCGCCTTAGCCGCGGCCAGCAGCTCCTTGCCGGCGCTGCCTTCAAGGAAGCTGACGCGCGAAAGCGAGCTCAACGTTGCCCCAAACGGCTGCTTCACTGTGCCGGGCAGGAAGGTGACCTGAGTGCCATCGGGGTCAGTCAGCGTGCCGCCGGCCGTGCTGATCCGCTCAGAGCCAATGCCACCGAGACGTTTTCCCAGCGAAATCGGGGGGAGCAGCAATACCGCAAACAGCAAGAGGGGAATCAGCACAAAGTTAATGATCCGGCTGCCCCGCTTGCCATCCTCCATGCTCGTCTGCTGAGGAGGCTTGGGATAGTCAGTTACTGCCATCTGTTCTGTCATGCTCCTAAGGGACTAGCTCGGCGCTCGCGCACAATAAGGGCCGCGCCGGACAAGAAATCGCCCGAAGCTGGCGCATATGCGGGACGCTTCGGGTCAGGTGAGCTACTGCTGCGAGCGCCTGACTGGGGCAGTGGCCAAGCAGACTCGGCAGGCAATGGTGGTAAGTTGTCGCCGCAGCGCAATCGAAGTCGGTCAAGCCGTGCATTACTCCGCGGCGTACCTTGGCCGCTCATTCGCAAGAACCGCAAACACGAAGGAAATTCTAGCATAGGCGCGATGATTTGGCAAACAGAATACCTGAAGGTCTGACGCCCGGTAGTGACAGCCCCACCCGGACACAACTCGTCTGAAGCTAGACGAAGCACAGAACCAGAAGGTTCCAGTTTTCGGGCTTCAGGGAACAATATGGTATACTTCCAACGTCATCCGGCAACAGAGGACATTGCTGATATGGTGGTGGCATGAGGCCGCTCCGCAAATCGAATTGGCTGCTGGTCGCGCTCGTGGCCGGCGTGGTGGTGTTGACCCTGACGGGTCTGGCGCTCTTGGGCGCATATCTCTATTTGTCGCGTGAGGCCGCGGCGAAGATAACGTGGGTAAGCCCTGTGGAGGCTGTGCGGCCCCAGGCCGTAGCGCCCGATCTGGCCGTGCTATCGCTGGCCGGAGAACCGGAAGATCGGGTGATCCGCGCCGCGCTGGATGCGAATGAGATCGAGACGGCCTATGCCGGCCTGGCGTATAGTGTTTTATTGCCCGATAGCCAGCGCAGCGGGCATTGGCTGCTCCTGGCGGATCGCTACCTGAAGGCGGAGCCCGAACGGGCCGCGTCTGCGGTGCAGGCTGCGCTCGATGTGGCGGCGCTCAGCCCCTATCTCAGTGATATGACCCGCGCTGACATCTCCATGCAGGCCGCATCGCGTTTTGTCGAGTTACAGCGGATGCCGGCAGCGCGCCTGGCGCTGGCGCAGGCCGAGAGTATTGCACGTCATAGCCTGATGTTGCTGCCGGCCCAGCGTCGCACCATCCTGGAACGCGTGGAAGCGGCGTACCGCGCCCTCGGCGATGCGGCTACCGCGCAGGCGCTAAGGACAGGGATGGAGACGGCCAGCGCCGGGCCCGGCGTGAAGGTGGAACCGGGGCAGCCCGTGCTGCCGGCGCTGCGCAGCGGCGTCAAGCTGCCGCCGCCGGTGGTGACGGCGATGACGGACCGCCAGCAGGCCGCTGCGCAGATGGCGGCGCGCTGGCTCAGCTCCTCGCCGAACACGCGCAATGCGCTGGTTGAGTCTTTGGGCAAGGCGCTGCGGGCAGAAGATGCCGCTCGCGCCGAGTTCTATGCCGCAGCGGCCAACCTTCCCGACGCAGATCGATTGACGCTGTTGCACGACCGGGTGGCCTGGCTCACCATGAAGTATCGCGCCGCCAGTGGCGCATTCGGCGCGGCGCTCGCCTCTGAATGGGCGCAACAGGTCGAGGTGATCCGAGATGAGCTGGTCGGCGCACACACCGATCTGACGAACGGCTATGGTCGGCAACTCGATACGTTGCTGCCGGCGGATGCCGGCCCGGCGCGCGTGGAGCTGCTGCGGCAGGCCTTGCTGGCGGCCCGGTTGGGGCTTTTCCCCGATCCCGCCGCCGAGAAGCCGCTGCACGACCAACTGCTTACGGCATCGCGTGATCTCTGGACACGGCAGGGCGGCGAGGGGCTGCTGAATGTGGTGCAGGAAGCGCAGGGGCAGCGTTACTATCTGCTTTCGGGGTCGGATGCGCGCCAGCAACCGGCCACGCGTAAGCCATGACCAGGCGCCTGGTGGCGGCGCTCAGCGGCGTAGAGCAATCGTAGAGCAGCCACGCAGCGAAACCGATTGACATCTGGTGCCAGTCCGGTTATACAGAGGATGGGTACCAACTCCAAATGCTCGAGGAGGCTTCCTTATGGATTCGGCGATGATCGCCAAGATCAGCAAAGCGCGTGAGTACGCGGAACAACCGGAGCGCATCAGCTTCAAGAGTTTTGAAGTCGAGTTCCATGGAAAGCATCAGGCTTACAAAGTTGGGTACGACAGCGGGGTTTGGCACTGCGAGTGCGACTTTTTTGAGCAGCGGGGTGTGTGCAGCCACACCATGGCCATGGAGCGTGTGCTTGGCGTGATGCTGGGCGCGCAGGAACCGGTGGCAGCAGCAGTCTGACGCGAAATCGACCGGCTGCGTTTGTGGGCGGGCCCACCTGGCCCCTCCGGCAAGGGAACGCGGAGGCGTATCGGGTGTCGGCCCGCTCGCTGCTTTCTGGCCGTAGCGCGCGGAGGCGTGCGTGAAGAATCGTTGGCAACTCATCCTTGGGATCCTGGTCAGTCTGTTCTTTGTTTGGCTGGCGGTGCAGGGGCTGCACCTGCAGGAAGTATGGTTCTATCTGCGCACGGCCAACTACATTTGGCTGCTGCCGGGCATCGCGGTCTACTTCCTGGCAGTCGTGGCACGCACCTGGCGCTGGCACTACCTCCTGCGGCCGGTCAAATCGATCACGGTGCGTAAGCTGTTTCCCATCGTCTGCATCGGCTACTTCGGCAACAACGTCTTTCCCGCGCGCCTGGGCGAGTTGCTGCGGGCATATGTGCTGAGGAAAGATGAGCAGGTGCCGATGATGACGTCGCTGGCGCCAATCATCATCGAGCGAGTGTTCGATGGGCTGGTGATGCTGCTGTTCGTCTTTTTTGCGCTGCCGTTCGTCGGCGCCGATCGCATCCCCAACTTCTATCGCGGCGTCGTTGTCGGCGCCAGCCTCCTCTTTTTTGGCGCCCTTGTTCTATTCCTGTGGGCGGCCGTCAGTCCGCAGCGTGCCGATGCGCTCTATCATTTCTTTGCGGATCGCTTTCTGCCGGCGCGCTTCCGGCCGCCCGTGGAAGGGTTCTATAAACGTTTCATGGATGGGTTGGCATTCCTCCGCAACGGCCGCGATGTCCTGATGGTCTTTGTCACGTCGGTCGTCATCTGGCTGCTGGAGACGGTGAAGTACTGGTTCGTCATGCACGCCTTTGTCTTCTTCGTGCCGTTCGTTGGGCTGATGCTGATGAACGGCGTGGTCAACCTGACGACGACGCTGCCGTCGGCGCCCGGTTACATCGGCACGTTCGAGGTTGGCGCACGGGTGCTCGAAGCGTTGGGAGTTCCCTACAGCTTGGCTTTCGGGTATACTGTGGTGCTGCACGTCGCTCTGTGGTTGCCGATCACAGCGCTCGGTGGCTATTATATGCTGCGTGAGGGGATCAAGTGGCGCGATGCGGCGAATATCAAACAGGATGAAACAGTGATGAGTGAAGGGAGTGGCGCGTGACTGAGCAGAAATCTGCGATCAGGAAAACAACTCTGGACAATGGGCTGACCGTGTTGACGCGTGAGATGCACCATGCGCCCGTTGCCAGCTTCTGGGTCTGGTATCGGGTGGGGAGCCGCAACGAACACGCCGGGATCACCGGCATCTCACATTGGGTCGAGCATATGCTTTTCAAAGGCACACCGACCTATCCGCAGGGCGAGTTCGACAAGGCGGTGGCGCGCGAAGGCGGTATGTTCAACGGGATGACGTGGATCGACTTCACGACGTATTTCGAGACGCTGCCGTCCGACCGGATCGATCTGGCGCTGCGCGTCGAATCGGATCGCATGGCGAACGCCATCTTCGACCCGGCCGAAACCGATCTCGAACGCACGGTCATCATTTCGGAGCGGCAGGGGAACGAGAACGACCCGAATTTCCTGTTGAGCGAGGCGCTGCAGGCGGCGTCCTTCCAGGCGCACTCCTATCATCATTCCGTGATCGGCTGGCAGTGCGATCTCGAGACGATGACGCGCGAACAGCTCTATTCGCACTATCGTACCTTCTATGCGCCGAATAACGCCATCGTGGCGGTGGCCGGCGATTTCGAGAGCGACGCGATGCTGGCCCGCATCAACGAGCTCTTCGGCTGCATTCCGCATGGGCCGGCGCTGCCGCCTTTCACGGCGCAGGAGCCGCAACAGCGTGGCGAGCGCCGCGTCACTGTCGAAGGGCCGGGCACCACGTCTTATCTGGAAGTGGGCTACCGCGCGCCGCGTGCCACCGATCCCGATTTCTACCCGCTGGTCGTGCTCGATTCGATCCTGGGCGGCGCCAAGGGCATGTCGATGATGGGGAGTCGCACGTCGAATCGCAGCTCGCGTCTCTACAAGGCGTTGGTCGAGACGGAGCTGGCGGCCGACGCCGACTGCACGATGACCTCCACCATCGACCCGTATCTCTTCAGCTTCTCGGCCACGGTGCGCCACGGCCACACCCTGCAGGAGGTCGAGGCGGCGCTGTTCGCTGAGATCCAACGCGTGTTGGACGAGCCGGTCACGCAGCAGGAGTTGGATAAGGCCATCAAGCAGACGCGGGCGCAGTTCGCCTATTCGAGCGAGAGCGTCACCGACCAGGGCTATTGGCTCGGTTTCAGCGAGCTCCTGGCCGAGGTCGGCTGGTTCGAGAGCTTCCTGGATAGGCTTTCCGCGGTGACTGTGGCCGACGTACAACGCGTGGCACAAGTCTATCTCCAACCCAAACTGCGTACGGTCGGCTGGTACACGCCCACGGGCGACGATGGGCAGGCGACGGATGATGATGGTGGGGAGGTGGGCGGTGAATAGGCGAATCGGCGAATCGGCAAATCGGCAAATCAGCGAACGAAGACAGCTCCCTGTTTTCTCGCGCACGCTTTCCCCGGCTCTCTCGCACTCTCGCTCGTCGTTGCCCGGCCCCGACGATGTCCTGCGCACCACGCTGCCCAACGGCATCACGGTGCTGGCGCGCGAGAACTGGAGCGCGCCGTCCATTGTGCTGGAAGGCTATCTGCAGGTCGGCAACCTGGACGAGCCGGCGGGCCTCACCGGCCTGGCCTCCTACACGACGAGCCTGCTGAGTCGCGGCACGCAGCGCCGCTCCTTCGCCGAGATCAGCGAGACGGTGGAGGCGGTCGGTGCGTCGATCGGCTTCGGCGCCGACCGGTACACGACCAGTTTCTCGACCAAATCGCTGACCGAGGATCTCGACCTGGTGTTGGATGTGCTGTCCGACGAGTTGCGGCATCCTGTCTTCCCCGCCGATCATGTCGAGAAGGTGCGCGGGCTGCGCATGACGGCCATCGCCGAGCGCGAAAATGATACGCGGCAGATGGCAAGCCTCGCGTTTCGCGAGTTGGCGTATGGCGATCATCCTTTGGGTCGCAACATGTTGGGTACGCGCCAGACGATCACGGCGATCCAGCGCGATGATCTGGTGAAGTTCTACGAGACGTTCTACCGGCCCCAGGGAATGGTCATCGCCGTGGTGGGCGCGATCTCCGTCCAGGAGGCGGTGGCGCGCGTGGCTTCGGTATTCGGCGGCTGGACGGGCGATCGTCCGGCGCGCGCCGATCTGCCACCGGTCCCCGGTCTGGAAAGCGTCCGTGAGCGCCGCGTGTCGATGCCCGACAAGAGCCAGTCGGATATCATCATGGGCTGGCCCGCCATGCCCCGGCTCGCTCCCGACTTCGACCAGGCCCGGCTGGCGAACACGGTGCTCGGCGTCTTCGGCATGATGGGGCGTTTGGGCACGAACGTGCGCGAGCGCCAGGGGATGGCCTATTACGCGTACAGCCAGCTCGCAGCCGGGCGGCAGAACGGGATGTGGCTGACGATTGCCGGCGTCAACCCGGCCAACGTCAATCGGGCGATCGGCGCGATGCTCGAAGAGGTGCGGCGGCTGGCTGACGAGCGCGTGCCCGAAGATGAGTTGGTCGACTGCAAGCGCTATCTGACCGGCTCGCTGCCGCTCCAACTCGAGACCAATGATGGCGTTGCCAGCATCCTGGTCGATATCGAATGGCAGGGTCTCGGGCTGGACTACGTCGAGCGCTACACCGGCATCATCAACAACCTGACCGCCGACGATGTGCAGCAGGCTGCGCAGAAATATCTGGCGACGGGCAAATATGTGCTGGCGGTAGCAGGACCGGGATGATTGCGGATTGGTGATTGCGGACTCAGATGACTTGGGATAGAACGAACTTATGCATGCGGACGACGTGATTCGCAATTCGCAATTCGCAATTCGCAATTTGTGCGTCGGCGTCGATCTCGTCGAGGTGCGCCGCGTGACCCTGATCGCCGAACGCTACGGCGAACGGTTCGGCCGGCGCGTCTTCACCGAGCGCGAGCTGGCGGACTGCGGGAGGCGTGCGGAGTCGCTGGCGGCGCGCTGGGCGGCTAAAGAGGCGGTGGCGAAGGCGCTCGGCACGGGATTCGGCCCGGTCGGTTACCTGGACATCGAGGTGGTGCAAGACGAGGCGCGCTGCCCGCACGTGCATCTGCATGGGCGAGCAGCCGAGTTGGCTGAAGCGCGTGGCCTGACACGTTGGGCGCTGAGCCTCTCCCACGATGGCGGGATGGCGATCGCATTTGTGGTGGCGACGTGAGTTTCGCCTGATAACCCCGCCAACGCCAGCTTGTGCCGCACCCATGTCCACATGCGCCTGTGAGCCGGCGTTTGGGTGCGCAGCGGGCAGAGTGCGCACACTGCCCGCTTGCAGAGTCCTCTGACCCAGGAGCGCTTGCTGCGGATCAGGCCGTCGGGGGCTGGATAACTTTGAACGTTGCGCCGCTCGGATCCATCACGGCAGCAAGTCGACCAAATGGCGAATCATCGATGTTACCCATCACTTTGCCGCCGTGCTTGATGATAGTCGCCACCGTCTCGTCAGCGTTGGCTACCGCGAAGTAGGTGATCCACTGCGGGTGAAACTCGCCCCACGCGGGATCAATCTGCATGATGCCACAGAGTTCTCGCTCGCCGTGTTTGAGCACGTAATACTCCAGGCCTCCCGGCATCGGGTCTGCGGTGGCGCCGAGCAGCACCGTGTAGAAATCACGTGCCTGTTTTGCATCAGGTGAATACAGCTCGTACCATGCCGCCGAACCCGGTTCATCGGTGACCTGCGATCCCACGTGTTGTCCGGCCTGCCAGAAGCTGAACGTTGCACCCGTGGGGTCTTCGCATGTCGCCATGCTGCCAAACTCGCCCACCACCATGGGCGGGTACAACGCTTTGGCGCCCAGTTTCACGGCACGCGTCACGTCGGCCTCGATGTTATCGGTGGCGAAATACAAACCCCAGGCGGTCGGCATTGGTGAGGCGCCGGGCTGATTCCCCATCAGACCGGCCGTCATCCGTGTGCCCAACCGAGCGGTGGTATAGCCGCCATATTCGGGGCCGCCGATATCATAATCCCAACCGAACACGGCATGGTAAAACTTGCGCGCCGCATCGGTATCTGGCGTCATCAGGTCGATCCAGGTGGGCGTACCCACTGGCTTTGCGTGTAAATGGGTGGTCATCACTGCTCCTTGATCTAGCCAAACCCGATTTATCTACCTGGTACATAGGCAAATGGTATTACATCTATCACCCAGTTGCATGTAAGGGCGATTCCGTTCTCGATGGTTGGCAGTTGCTGGGCCGCCAGTCTGCGTTCTTTTGGTCCGCGAAGGGTCGTGTCTCCACAACTGCGGGGTAGCGATGGCATTCGTTGCGGCGCGGCTACTGGCGCTCAGGTTGCCAGGCCAGAAAAGCGGCAAGAATCGCCAGGTTCTGCTCAAAATCCGTATCGAGTTCGTTGCTCAATTCGACATCAATCGCAGCGATGCCGTGGTCGGAGGCCCAATCGATCAACTGGCCGCTGTAGCTGCACCCGGTGTCGATCGGCGGATAGGGATATTCGCTGATGTCTCCGATGCGCTGCGCGAGACGGCTGGACTCGGGATCCGGTGGCTGCCCGCCGGCGAAGATGCCGAGCGCTGAACTGTGGTAGTTGATCAATGCATCCACGTGATGGGTCAGCAGAAAACGCATCAGGGCCTGGGTCTCTGGCTCAGAGCCCGGCTCTGGACCGCTCGTCAGCCTCATATAGTCCCAACAGCCCCCCCGATCCCAATCGGCCTCCCACAATGCAGGGAAGTTCCGATTTAGATCCACCCCGTTCTCATTCCCGCGCGCGCTCCAGACCCGTCCCTTCGCCTCGCCATCCGGGTTCAGCGCACGGAGCATCCATAGGGTCACGTTCGGCGGCACGATCTCGGGATGGGATGAGAGATACTCGCCCAACTGATCAGCAAGCTCGATCGTGTTGACCTCGGTGCCCCCGTGGATGCCTGCGATGATCATAAGTTCGAGCGGGCCGTTCCCGAACTGCGTCACCTCCAACGGGCGGCCGAGCACCGAATTGCCGATCACCATCCGGTTCGCCGCGCCGGTGGCCGCCGGAGGTAATGCCACAGAGGTCGGCGACGGAGCAGCCGTGGGTGATGGCGTGTATCTCGGCGGAGGTCGCAGGGTGCGAGCGGATGCGGCGCGGCGCGTGGTCGTGGATGTCGCCGTGGGTAGCGCCGTGCGCGTAGGTCGCGGTGTTTGGATGGGCGAGGCGCCGGACGTGGCTGATGGCACGGATGGTACACCAGCGTCAGCCACCATCGGCGGGGCGGTGCTGGCCACCGCGACGAGAGCGTCGCCTGCCGGGGCGCCCAACGACGTATCCCGCAGCAGGTACGCGGTCGCCGCGCCGAACAGCCCCAGGCACAATATGCCCAGGACGACGAATGCCCGGCGATAGCTCCTGACAGCAGGCGCCTGCTGGCTTGACCGACTCACGATCGCTATCCTAACTCAAAGATGGGATGCGGACTACGCAGACGACGTGGAGGACGCAGATAAAATCTGCGCCTGTCCGCATTGTCCGTGGTTACTGCGCCGTCCGCATACCCTTTCGTCTCTGCCGGTGTCGCCGCGACCTGGGCGGCTGTTCCGAGAATTACGTTTCCTCCCGCACGCATCCGCCAGATGTTGCGTCAGGCCGCCGGTTGGACGAGATTGATGAGGTTTCCGCAGGTGTCCTCGAAGACAACGGTCGTGATGGGGCCCATGTTTGTAGGCTCCCCCCGAAACTTGACGCCACGGGCCTTGAGGCGCTGGACTTCGGCGGCGATGTCATTTGTAATGAAGGCAGTAGCCGGGATTCCAGCTTCGAACAGCGCCCGCTGGTAGGTGCGGGCCGGCGAAAAGGCCAGCGGTTCCAGCACCAGCTCGACGCCTGCCATTCCTTCGGGCGAGCACACCGTGAGCCAGCGAAACTCGCCCATGGGTATATCCGCCATCTTCTCGAAACCGAGGACGGTTGTGTAGAAGTGGAGAGCGCTATCTTGGTCCGCAACCGTGATGCTTACGAACTTGATTTGCATGAGTGCCTCGTTACTTGTAGGGTGGCCCGCCGTTGGAGCTGAGGCCTTCGGCAGGTGCCGATCTGGCGAATCAGATGGTGACTCCCAGCCTCACGGCGTGGCCGCTATTCTAGCCTTGGCTGATCGCGTTCGGCTCCATGAAGAAGATCTCCCAAAGGTGTCCGTCCAGATCCTGAAAACCGTGCTGGTACATGAATCCGTAGTCCTTAGGCTCGTTGGGTGTGGTTGCGCCTGCTGCGACCGCCTTGCCGATCATCTCGTCCACAGCTTCCCGGCTATCAGTAGACAAAGACACAATGACCTCTGTGCAGCTTGTCGCATCGCAAAGGCTCTTGGGGGTAAACGTCTTGAAGAACTTCTCGACCAACAACATGACGAATATGTCCTCAGCCACAATCATGCACGTGGCATTCTCATCGGTGAATTGAGGGTTGAAGCTGAAACCGAGCCTGGTGAAGAACGTAACGGATCTATTAAGGTCATTGACCGGTAGGTTCACGAAGATCTTGGTAGCCATCTTTGATCCTTTCGAGATTTGACCGTAATTTGGTGCGCACGCGAGGGCCGCAAGCGTTGCTGAAACCGTCGTTTTATACGCATATTCAGTATACGCGTTTGGCGTGAGGCGGCTGTGAGGAACAATCCTATTGGCGATGGCGCGTAGCGATGTGGTTTCAGGATTGGCGAGAGCAGGGGGTGGACTGCTGCTGCTGAAGAGTGGGCGCACCAGCACTGGTTGTTCTGCGCGGCCTGACGCGCCGTGTGCTCCGTTTCTCGCGACGGCGGTAAGGGCGTGTCAAGAAACAAGTTCCCGTTCTGGCTCGGTCGGAGACCGGCCAGAGCAGGAAGTTATGCTTTGACAAGCCCTAAGGCAAACGCGTTTGTGACGGCGATGCGCACGGGATCAGGTGGCGCCTGCTGAATGGATGCGCACATCACACCTTGCGCAGCGGGAACGTGTACATGATGAACGGCGATGAATCTTGCTGCCCGCCCGCTTTCTCATAGAGCCTTCGCGCCGCCTTGTTGTCGGGTTCTGTTGTAACCCAGGCTTCGGTGCAGCCGAGGCGTCTCCCCAAAGCAAGAAGCTCGGACATCAGTCTCGAACCGACTCCCTGGCCCTGGTAGGCTTCGGCCACGCCTACTTCGTTGATGAAGAGCTGCGCAGGTTTATCGGGGTGGACGTAGTGCACGGCAGACGCCATACCGACCACAACATGGTCTTCGGAGATGGCTACGACCAAATGGTGACGCGGATCGTCGATGAACTCGCGCGCCAGCGTTGCATCAATCGGGTCGTCGAAGACGCCATCCGCAACTTGCTCCAGAACTGCGACGTCAGTTGGGCCAAGAAGTCTTACCACGACAGGAAGTGTACTCACGTGTGTTGCACCGCACTCAATGGCCTGGATCCACCTGCGGCCGCGTTGCGTCACCCGCTTCATCATGCGATACCACCAGCGCAGTGTCGCTCAGTCCGTGCAGATCGCGTAAGGCGCCAAGCTGCTGAGCGTTGCCGCGCTGGTGCTTCCTTCGCCAGCCTGACATGGGGGCCAGGGAACGAGTCAGGCGCTTTGGGGGGCGGACGGATGCCTCGGTAGTCCAAGCAGGTAGCGCAAAACGTCCTCGGCGGAGTAACTGGTCTTACCGGCGGGTATGTACTGGCCCACCATCACCAGGTCGTCGCCAGAGGTCACGAGGGCCCGTTCCACCGCGCCATCTTTGCGATGCTGACCATAGCCGGCGGTGGCCAGGAGGTTGTTGCATAAGCAAGCACGGCCCTCGGTATCTTCGAGTTGGCCGCCCTTGCGCACATAGTCATCCACCGGCTCGGCAGAGCAACGGTAGTTGATCGAACCATCTTCGTTGCGCACGATCACGCGCAAGAAACCCAAATCACAGATCCGGTTGCGGACCGCGTAGACTTCCGGATCCGACATCGTCCCCGGCACCAGCGCCACTTTGAAGGGGAAGCCGGTAGGCGATGCATTGGGGCTGGTGAAAATCTGCGCGGATTCATCCAGCACCTGGCGCAGCACCGCTTGCTTCAACGACGCTTCCATGCCTGATTCGTCGCACAGGGCAAAGGCGGTGCCCACCTGGACGCCCGTCGCCCCGGCCGCCAAAACACTTTGCACCTGCTGAGGATTCCCATAGCCGCCAGCAAACCAGAACGGTAGGCCAAACGGCTTCATCTTCTCAGGATCCACCACATCTTTTTCGCCGTAGATCGGCTCGCCCAGGCCGTTGAGCTTGAGCGGGCCGCGCGGCGGGGCGTTGTGGCCGCCTGCCGTCGGACCTTCGACCACGAAGCCGTTTATCGCGCCTTCACTGCGCTTGAGCAGCGCCTGCGCCAGCGTGGTCGAGGAGATGATGGGCAGGAATCCAGGGCGTTTGAGCTGTCCGGTCAACCCCGCGATGCCGGGGAAAATCCGTGCGGGGTCAAAGTGAATCCGCACGTCATCATCCGGCCCGGCCCCATGCACATCGAGTCGATAGGAGACAGGTTCGTGATGCGCCAGTTTGTCGAGGATGCCCGCAACCTGCGTCGGGATTCCGGCGCCCATCAGCACATAATCGACGCCGGCCAACATCGCACCGTAAAGCGAGGCGAGGTTGGGCATTTGCACTTTTTCGAGCAGGTTGATCCCCACGAGGCCATGGTGATTTTCTTTTGCCAGGAAGACCTCGACATAATTGGCGATGGCGGTGAGTTGATCGAGAAACACCGGCGGCTTGATCGTATAGGCGGGCGGCGTTTTGTAGGGTGCGGTGGGCGCTCGGCCGCCTGGGACATAGTAGTGCTTGAGGATGTTCTGCACCACATCGGGCAGTGGGAAGCTTTCGAGGGCGCGGCGCATGTGGCCGCCGAGGTCGCCGTCAGTGAGGCGGCTGGCCAGCACGCGGCTGATGCCGGTGCCGGAGACCACGCCCATTTGTCCAAATCGCGACACCGCTCTGGCTAACGTCCAGTTGGAAATGGCGACCCCCATGCCGCCTTGAATAACTACCGGTAACTTCACGTTGAGACTCCTTCGTATGACAGACCTATAGAAACTGTGCAGAGTAGACTCGGACCGCCCCGCACCCGATCCGTACAGGCTGGGCGGTGTGGCGGCAGGAATCGGCAACTTAGCTCGCCATTCGGCTGGCCCGCCTATCCCCCTGTTTGGTGGACCAGACAGCGAACGCGCAGCCCCTTCTTCGCGCGCGGCATGGTCGACTTGTTGTATGAGCCGGCAATAAGGTGGCGCAGTCGACAGGTATGCGGCATACTTCGCGAGGGTCGGGCTATGCGGCAGCGCATGCACGCGGCTTGTTGGGCAGTGCTGGCATCTCGAAGGAGTATAGCATCATGGTGTTGGCCGTGTCAAACAATTGAGGAACTCGCTGGCTGTGCCAATAGGAGGGTGTAGGGTGCAGCGGGGCCGGGCGCGTCTATACCTTGAGATGGCCCCGGTTTGCTCGATGGTTGACTAATGGGCGCGAGCTATGTTGGCCCCCAAGTCATCTGGCGCCGGAGTATGAGCCACACCGGCGCCACGTGAAGTTGCACCCGCGACCCTGAACGTCGTTCAAGGTCGCGGGTGCAACTCGGTTGGGAAACAAGGCGGACGCGAGCGAGTCAGTCCCCCAGTTGCTCGTGCCTCTAAGCGGATGCGTAGCGGAGCGAGGTGCTCGTTGGACAACCCGGCATTCACCTGCGCTCCGCACGCCTTTCACACGCCTAGTTCTTCTGAATCATCGGCAGAAACGCGCCGAAAATGCTGGGCGCGTAGTAGGCAACGCGGATGCCGCAGATCGAGTTGCTAATCGCGTTCGCATTGGGCGCCACGATGATTGTGTAGGCCCAAGTGTCGGTATCTACGGTATGCGTAAGCTCCGGGCTTAGCGTCGTACCATAACCGCCGCTTCCCGCGGAGTTGACAACGGTCAGGTCTTCGCTGGTAACACCGGGCTGATAGCGAGTTAGCCAGGCTGTCAGGTCGGTCCCTGCCGATGTATCATTGTAGTAGATGCGCAGATACTTGATCACGGAGCCATTTGGAATGAGCAATGGCGCCATGAAACGGTTGTCGCTCCCACCCGTTTCGTAGATACAACCGTTGAAGTTGTAGGCGTAGGTAGTAGTGGAGGTGCGCGGGTTGAACGCCGTACCAAGGAGCCGGTAATACGAGAGTGTGGCTGCGGGGGCACTGGCAGTGGCGCTGCGGGCATCCGGACCATCGTTCTGCTGCGCGACACTTGGGCCCGACGAGTTGGCTGGCTGCCCGTCGCCGATTGGTGGCAAGGGCGTTGACATGGCGGCCAATCCAGTACTGGGATCTGGCGGCGAACTCTGGGCTGCGGCCAGCTTGGCCAGACTCAACACGACGACAACGGTCAGTACACTCACGGCAGCAACGGTCTTGACGTAGGTCGATCGACTGCGGTTCATCTGTAGGCCTCCCTTGTTTGGATGCAATCCCGCTCACTCAGCGCGTTTCCACCGCAGGGCGTGCGGGTCTGAATGGACACATCGAGTGGTCGCGTGCCCCATTCCGATCGATATGCGGCTGCATCACCTCCCCGGAATTGGCTTGTCCTTGACCACCTTCGGAGGCTGGCGTAGTCCGAATCGTGCACAACGGGATCACCGGCAGCGACCGCACCGCAAGTCGGTCGAATCACAAGTACCGATGGTGCATCCGTGATCTCGTAGCGTGGGGTGATCGGGCAGAACGCTCAACGGGACGAATCAGACGCTCGAAGCCGCTTCAGTTCCACGCCACATGTGATCAACCCTGGTCAAAGGACGATCATTATTGTACCATACCGGCGCGGTGCTGGCATAGCGCATCGCATCAGCTTGCCGCAGTTTCTTTATCCTTTGCATCGTGGGCGCCGACCGGCATCGCATCGCGCAGCTTGCCCCCGAGGCCCTTCAGTCGCTCGAATGCCTGCTTATCCTCATCTCCTTCACTCTCCGAGCCAATGCGCATCAGCACCGCGATCCAGCGGCTGCTCTCGCTGCTCTCGAGCACCTTCATCACGAGCATGGTGAGAGGCACGGCGATCAGGGCGCCCATCCCGCCCAGCAGGGTCGCCCAGACGATCACGGAGACGAAAACGACCAGCGGTGAGATGCGCAGCCCCTTGCCCATCAACTTGGGCTGGATGATATTCTGCACGCCGCCGTTGATCACGACATAGGCCACCAGGACAATCAAGGCCTTTTGGATGCCGTATTGCGCCCATGCCAGCAGGAACGGCGGAATGAGCGAGATCCACCAGCCGATGCTCGGGATGTAGCCCATCGCGAACGCCAGGATGCCCCAGAGCAGGGCAAAGGGGATCCCCATGAAGTAGAGGAAGACCGTGTCACCGACGGCTACCAGCAGGTTGATGACCGTCAGGAGATTCATGTACTGCCGAGTCTCAGAGGTGAACTCCTGAACCTTGGCCATCACCGGACTGTCGGGGCCGAAGCCGGCGACCGTCTTGTCTCGCAGCGAGAAGGCTGCGCTCAACATAAAGGCGAAAATGAAGAGAATAAGGAACACCTGCGCTACCGCTTTGCCGGCGGCTGTGACGATGGCGGCGGCGACCCCGCTGGCTTGCGAAGGACTTACCGCCGATTGCAGGCTGCTGAGACTCGTGCCGGTCAGTGACTCCAGCGATTGGGCGAGGGTGGTCGCTGTTACTGTCGTGGAGGCCTGGAGGGGCGATGTTTGGGGCGTTGGCGCAGAAGTGGAGGACGCTGCAGGCGAAGATCCTTGCATCGCCAGGTTGGCAGTATATGTCGGTAACAGTCCGGCCAACTTCCCGGCCGACGCGACCACGATGAAGCAGGTCAGCGCCAGGACCGCGACGACGAGCAGGATCGTCAGGATCAGCGCCAGGCCTGGCTTCATGCCCTTCTTAGCCAGGCGGCCGGGCAGGGGGAGGATGCAGATGGTGATGACCATGGCTACGAGTAACGGCGTGAGAATGAAGGCAAGCGATTGCACGCCCCAATAGATAATGATCACCGCCGCCAGCGCGACGAGTCCTCCGCTCAGAGATATCTTCCTAGTGTCCATACTCCTCCTAATTTCTTGGTTGCTCACCAAGAGAGATTGGCGTTCCGCCCAACCACGTTGGGGACGAAGCGAGCGACTCGTTGCGACGAGCGAGCGGCGAGCGACTCGTTGCGACGAGCGAGCGACTCGTTGCGACGAGCGAGCGACTCGTTGCGACGAGCGAGCGACTCGTTGCGACGAGCGAGCGACTCGTTGTTTTGCATCTTCTTCAGCGACGAAGGCTTTGATGCCTGACGCTCATACGCTCGGGTTCGGATTATCCTGTCTGCACCTCCCCTTCCCACAATTGGCTGTGCTGATGCGCTTCTTTGTTTGCGCAGTCTCCAGGCATAACTGCCGCCTGGCCTCTCCGGTCGCCGCGCTCCAGGAGCGGCGACCGGAGAGGAAGCGTTCATTGCGTCATCTGATCCAGGAGACCGCGGCGCTGCTCACGGTGAAAGCCGAGGTCTCCCAAGCCGACACAAACTCAGGCGGCGGCGCCGGCAGCCACAGCATTGATCATCGCGTGCTGGTGCAGACCTTGCTCTGCTTCAGCATGCACTGGCTTCAAATCGAAGACGACCTTCTTCAGTTTGCCGGTGAAGGCGTAGGGCGCCTTATCCTCGTAAGCCAGGTCGACCACACCGCCGTTGTCGCGGCCCATATCCATGCCGGCATAGGTCGTAAACAGCATCGCCACCGAGTGGGGCATCGTGCCTTCGCCGATCTGCCTGTCGTTGGCCCACAGCGTCACTTTGCCGCCGGCCCCCGGTTTCGGCTCGTCGATCTCGAACAGCATTTTCACGGTCACGTCGCCGGTCGGAATCGGCTCGGTCGAGACCTGCTTGTAGGTGTCCACGCCGAGGAACTGGTAGGTGTGGATGAGGCGGCGCTGCTCATCGACCCACAAGGAGAACCCGCCGATGAAGTCGGCGAAGGCGCACAACACACCCTCGGCACCCCCCTCCGGGACTTCCAGCTCGGCCTCGATCGCATAGGAGCGTCCATAGATGCGCGGGATGACGGAGGTCGACACGTTCTGGACGTCGCCGGCGAAGTTGAAGCGTGTCACCGTCGGCATGGGCGGCAGGACGCCAAAGAATACGGCCATGCCTCCGAGCAACGGCAGCGCCCGGTTGCGCTCTGCCTCCTGCCAGAAGAGTTCCCTCATTTCGGCCAGCTTCTCCGGTTTTTCGGCCGCCAGGTTTTTGGCCTGGCTGAAGTCATCCGGCAGGTAGTAGAGCTCCCACGGATCCTGGTCGGGGTCATATCCGCTGCCCGGCTTGAAGCGGCCGAGCGTGGCCGGGGAGAAGTCCCACGGCAGCTTATCGAGCCGGGCGCAGGCCCACCAGCCGTCCTTGTAGATGGCGCGACTGCCGTACATCTCGAAGTATTGCACCGTGTGCCGTTCAGGGGCCTTGGGTTCTTCGAGCGTATAGGCGAAGCTCGTGCCGTCCATCGGTTCCTGTACGATGCCATCCACGACCTTCGGTTCCGGGATTCCAACGAGTTCGAGGATGGTTGGCGCGATATCGATGCAGTGCGTGAACTGGTTGCGGATCTGGGCATCGGGTTTGATGCGGTTCGGCCAGGCGACGACCATTGGGTCGCGCGTGCCGCCCAGGTGGCTGGCCATCTGCTTGCCCCACTGGAACGGCGTGTTATTGGCGTGCGCCCAGGCCGCCGCGAAGTGTGGTGCGGTGTGGAAGCCGCCCAGCGCTTCGGTGCCGCCGAACTTCTCGATGATTGCCAGTTGCTGCTCAGCGTTCAGCACGATGCCGTTGAAGAACGTTGTTTCGTTGAAGGAGCCGGTGATCGTGCCCTCCATGCTGGCGCCGTTGTCCCCCCAGATGTAGAGGATCAACGTATTTTCGAGTTCACCCATCGCCTCGACTTCATCGATGAGCCGGCCCACATTCCAATCGGTATTCTCCGAGAAGCCGGCGAACACTTCCATCTGGCGCGCATACAGCTTCTTCTCCGCGGCGTTGAGCGTATCCCAGGCCGGGTACGGGGCGGGCCGGGCCGCCAACTGGGTATCCGGCGGCACAATACCGAGCTTCTTCTGGCGCTCGAGGGTCCGCTCGCGGTATTTGTCCCAACCGTCGTCAAACTGGCCCTTGTATTTGTCAGCCCACTCCTTCGCCACATGATGCGGCGCATGGGTGGCGCCGGTGGAGTAATAGACGAACCACGGCTTGTTGGCGTCGTGGGCGCGGACGGCGTGCAGCCACTCGATGGTCTTGTCGGTAATGTCATCGGGGAAATAGTAGAGCTTCCCGTCTTTGCCCTCTGGGACGCCGAGAACCGCGTTGTCCTGGGTGATGACCGGATCGTACTGTCCCGCCGCGCCGGTCAGGAACCCCCACCAGTGGTCGAAGCCCCAGGCCTGTGGCCAGTGCTCGAAGGGACCGGCCGGCCCCATCTCGCGGCCCGGCGTCATGTGCCACTTGCCGAAGCCGCCGGTGATGTAGCCGTTCTCCTTCAAGATGCGCGGCAGTGCAGTGCAACTCCGTGGCCGTGTGCCGGTGTAGCCGGGGAATGGCCCCGGAAACTCGGCGATGCCACCCATGCCGACGCGGTGATGGTTGCGTCCGGTGAGCAGCGCCGCCCGGGTTGGCGAGCACACCGCGGTCACGTGGAAGGCGTTGTAAGTCAGGCCCATCTGCTGGATTCGCTCCAGAGTCGGCGTGCGTATCTCACCGCCGTAGGGCTCCGGCCCACCAAACCCGGCGTCGTCAACGAGGACGATCAACACATTGGGTGCGCTGTCGGGCGCCTTCGGGCCGGGGATGAAGCTCCAGTCGGCAACCGCCTGGTCCATCGTGCGGGCAATCGCGCCGCCGAAGGTTTTGTCGGGGATCGGCAGCACGGTACGGTCGGGGTTGAACTTGCCCCTGGCCTCGTTCAGGGCCGCCTTCAAGCCCTTTGTGCCGCCTTCTTCCATGACTGCCACCGACTTGGCCGGTGAGTCAGCCAACGCCTGTTCGGCGGTCAGGCGATCTCCTTCCTCGACGATGGCCAGGATCGCGGCCTGGCCCGGTTTGAGGTTCTGCCCGAGCCCGCCTTCGAGGCTGCCTACGATCTTGTTCTTGGCAAACTTGCCGACCAGCGCGCCGGCTGCGGCGCCTACGGCGATCGCGGCCAGCAGCGGCGGCGCGAAGAGACCGACCAGCAGACCGACCCCGCCACCCCATTCCATCCCCTTGCGGCCAAGATGGTCGCCGGTCTCAGTGACAAGCAACTGGCCGTCCTTGTCCTTCTCGACCAGGATCATGCCGTCGCTCTTGATCTTCTTGTCCTTCACCAACTGCGTGAGCTGGTCGAAGTTCTTTTTGGCGGGCTCAGTTCCCATGTAGGCGGCCACGACAACGATGTTCTTTTCGTCCTTGCTCATACTGATTCTCCTCGCGCCAGATGCGCTATGCTCATCCGATTGCGACACCTGCTAACGCCGATCGCGCCGGTCCTCGCGACGATCGCGACGATGCATGCCTGCCACCGATACCGGTGACAGAGGGCGACCGATGACATCGATGAAAAGCGCGCTGGGACCGCCGTCGGCCGGCATCTCGCCGTCCAGGATGGTCACTGCATATGTGAGCTGATTGCCCTGGAGGATTGGCGTCGTCAGTTCCACGACGACATCGCTGACCATGTCAGGATGAAAGATCGAGAGCACCGCGTTCGGTGGGTTAGAGGCGAAGTTGTCCGGGCCCTTGTCCCAGCTATCCACGAATTCCTGCGAGGTGATGTGGCCGGTCACCCGGTCGGGCCGGTCCGAGAAGAATAGGGTCGTAGGGGCCAGGGTGTGCAGGGTGAGCTTGCCGTTCTCATAGCTCATACCGTGCGAGGTCTGGACGAACAGCGCCTCGATCTCGTTCGCTTCAGCGACCGACTTGACGTTTTTGTGTTTGGCTTCCATGATGTGTCTCTCCTGATGAATGAGGTTTTCGTCTCCCATGCCTTAGGACGGGGGAGCGGGCTGACAGATGCTTTTCGCGTGAACACCTGGCGAACGGCGTCGTCGGGGGCAGATCACCGTAGCCCATAGTCGCCAGACTGATGACGCAGATGCAGAGAGCGTCGAGATAGCTCCAGTGTTTCAGCCAGTGGAAAACCAACATGGCGCCGCTCAGCGCGGCCGCCGCCGTTATCAACCCGCTACCGGGGCGAGTGTCCGGGTTGTGGCGAAATCACCAACACCCGCCCTGGTAGGCAGTTACGATCGCTCAGTCAACCCGCCTCATCGGCGGGCACTTCCACGTCGCGTTCACAACCTCAGGGTGCGGGATATACATGCGCAAGACCGGGAACCACGGTGCGGGGCCGGTCGGCAGCCAGTTTGACTCCTTGTCCGATCCCGGTGAGTCAGCCTGGAAATAGAACGTCGTCGAGCCGTCGGCGTTCAGCTTGACGTTCGGGGTCCGGTCGCCGATCGAGTAGCGGTTGATCTCGTTGGGAACGAGGTTGTAGTCGGTGCCGTAGACGGTCAGCGACCAGAATGCGTCGACAGGCGGAGTCATTCCCGCCGGGAAGATCAGTTCGTATTTGTGCTCTCCTGTCAACGGGTCACCATGATCATCCACGGTGGTAAACAGGTAAACGGCCTCTTCGGGATCGTTGGCGGTAACGCCGACGAGCGACTGATCCGCGGCGCGCCTCAGAAAGTCGTCGCCAAAACGGCCCATCTTCGGTCCCGGGTACCGCCATCCATTGCAGATGATGGCCCATTCACCGCTCATGAACTGCTGCCTGAGCAGCAGCATGCCCTTGCCGGCCGCGCGCTGCAAGGCCTGCTTCACAACCTCGGGCTGCTGTTCCACATCCAGGCCCGGCCCGATGCCGATCTCGGCGAACATCTTGAGCAGGATGGCGTGGTGCGCGGGAGGCGGGTTCTCGGCCAGCATGGCGTTAAGGGTCTTCCACGGTCCCAGCGGGTCGTCGGATCCGACGATCGACAGCGGCGGCTTGTAGACGTCGCGGCGGTCGGGCAGCTCGGCTTCGGGCTTGCCCCAGTAGCTCAACGGCGTCAATTTGTACCCGGCCTGGATGGTATGCACCCTGGGGAGGTCGTCGACACCGTTAACTACCGTGCGGCCTAGAATGCAGAACCACGGCGTCGGAGAGTTGGGTTCCACGCGCGTCACGCCTGCGGGCAGTTGGCCCTCCCAGTTGGGCCCGACGATGGCATAGTGGCCCGCCTGGGTGCCGTAGCGTTTGCCGACATACGCGAAGTTGTTCGACATGAACTCGAACATCTCCATCGTCCAGTAGCGCTTGGGGTCGATCTGCGGGATTGAGAGGATCATCGGCTCCTTGCTCACATCGACCCAAGCCACCGAATAGGCGGTGTCGTTGTTCGGGCAGCCGCCGTCCCGATAGGTGGCGTCGATCAGCTCCTGGGCGTGCCAGAACTTGTTGACGGGCGAGTAAGGCACATGCTTCAGATCCTGGGGGATGTTCGTCCACTTGTAACGCGTATAGGCGTTGTATACATACGGGAATCCATAGATATAGGCCTGGATGGCCAGCGAGTAGGCGTACTCGGCGTGCCAATCGAAGACAGCCGGCGCGACGGGAGCTGGAGCCTGGCCCACCATGCCGGCTTTAGCGGCCAGATCGTTCATGCCATGGGCCGCGCCCAACCCTGCACCGATCCGCGTCAGGTCCTCGGCGGTGAGGATCTGGGCGCCCATTTTGCCGATGCCATCCTCGACCTTTGGCGCAAACTGCTTGTCAACAAACACACTGATCGCTACCGCGCCCGGGTTGAGCGCCAGGCCCAAATGACTGGCGCGCGCGGCCAGATCGGTCGGGTCGCTGGGCGCATTGCCGCCCAGCGTGCTGACGTCGGCGGCCACGCGATCGGCAAGCGCCACCAGGTCCACACCCGCGCTCGAGCCGATGTCCAGCACGCTCACATCAACCTTGCCTTCTTCATCCTTGCTCAGGACGAGCAGGTTGCTGGCATTGACCATTTGCAGTTGCGGCCCCATGGCCTTGATTTTGCTTGCGGCCGCGTCGTAGCCGGCCCTGGTAGCGAAGACGCCGGCCACCAACTGCTGGTTCTCAGGCGGCGGCAGCGTGCCCGCCTCTACCTGCTCAGTTGCATTCATCTGTTCTTCCGTGACTGCGTGGGCCGATGCTTTGCCGCCCAAGGCCATCAACTTCTGTGTTACCGGGTCGGCCTGCTCCGGTTCGGCAAACACGGCTACGACGGCATGCCCTGCGTCGAGCATAGCACCGAGCTGCTCGATGCCTTCTTTGCTTGCACCTTTGCCTCCGACACCCGCAGGAATGAAGTGCCCGATGACACCACCGGCGACACCGCCGACGACCAGCGCGCCCCAGCCGATCGGTCCGGACAGCACCGCCGCGACGGCGCCGAGCACCACGCCGATGCCCGCACCTTTTTTGCCCTGGCGCGGCCCGAGCAATTCCTTCTTGATCTTCCCATCCTTGTCCTTGACAAGGATACCGAGTTGTCCGAGCTTGATCTCCTCCGTCGCCTTATCCCATGTCTTGAGGGCATCCACCGCTTTGCGAGCGGCGCCCTCGTCATCGAAAAAGGCGAGTACCAACTGTTGGTTGTTCTTTGCCATCTCAAACCCCCATTAAGGTTGAAGTACATTCTACTCACTGCACAACCTGCTGGCATCAGGTTATCGGTGTGTATCATTCCGCTTGTTCGGCGATAATCGCGAACAGGCAATGATGCCATCGAATATCTCGGCCTCGAAGCCCTGTCCAGGCGGATCCCGGGATATCAGACCGCCGACGGCGCCGTCACTCGTACTTTGGTTCCCAATCCGGCGCCATCTTCTCCTTGAGCGACTCGCGCTTGGCTACCTCGCCGACGACATGGGCGGGCAGCTTCGGCAACGGCTCTTCCCAGGCGAACCACAGCGCCGCGACCCGGAACAGGAAACCGATGGCGAACGAAATCAGGGTGGCGGGCCAGATGCTCAGCCCCAGGTACTTGGCGCAGATCAGAAAGACCAGTGAGGTCAGCACCGCCGTCCCCACGAACCACTCGCCGCGGATGAACTGCTTGGCTGAATGGCCGGCGGTGATGTCGA
>JALOOE010000212.1 GCA_025454565.1 Anaerolineae bacterium | reverse complement strand
TGGACGGACCCGGCTCTGGCCTTCAGCCCGGACTCCTGCAACTGCTCCGTGAAGCTCTATACCGAGAAGGAGTTCGATCGCTTCCTGGCCGAGGTGGGCAGTTGGTGGCCGTCCTTCACCTTCTTCAATCAGTTGGGGAATCGTTGGATCCAGAGCCGGACGGCGGCGGTCTGGCCTGACGGACGCGCACGTTATGCGGAACACTTCAACACCACCTTTCAGGCCGACTTCGACTTCCGGCAATACCCCTTTGACATGCAGACCTTCCCGATCTATCTGGACCTGTTGTACCCGACTTCGACGTATACGATGACCGAACTGCCGGGCTACAGCGCAATCGACCCTGCGCATGGCGAAGACGAGTTTATCATCTCTGACTTCACGACTGCCGCGAGCAGTGTGCTGCCCAGCGCCGCCAGCAACCCCGTGTCACGCTTGACCTTCAGCTTCAGCGCGCCACGCCATTTGAACTACTACTTGCTGCAAGTTTTCTTGCCGATCATCCTGATCATCCTGATCTCGTGGTTCACCTTCTTCCTGCGCGATTACACCCGGCGCATCGAAGCCGCGGCCGCCAACATCCTGCTGTTCATCGCGTTCAGTTGGAGTCTGGCCGGCAACTACCCGCGCCTCGGCTACATCACCTTCCTCGACGCGGTCATGGGCGTGACGTTTGCGGTGAACGTTTTGGTGCTGCTCTACAACGTGTACATGAAGCGACTGGAGAATCAAGGGAAGGACGAACGCGTGCAGCGCATCGATACCGTCCTCGACTGGGCCTATCCCCTGTCGTACGCGGCCCTGATTGGGGTGGTGATCCTGCTGTTCCTCTGAACCCAACGGCGAAGCCGGGATGCACATGAAGAAGACGAGGCGCGGCGCTCGCCGTTTTTCGTTCGTTCGCATCGCAGCGGCACGATTCACGCTTGTTTTGATGTGTCGCCAGATGGTACAATCGTCCTGCAGGGAGGTTGAGATCACCCGATGCTGAGTCTCCGTCCACGCTATCTCAGGCGTTACCGCAGAATAGCCGATGTGCTGGTGCGGCACGGCTTCGGCGCGATCGTCGCTCAGCTTGGCCTCGATCAGGCGTTGGACCTGCGCCAACGCCTGGCCCCAGATCCCGAGCAGCCCATCACCCGCAAGACAGCCGCAATTCACCTGCGGGAGGCGATCGAGGAGTTGGGGCCAACCTTCATCAAGTTCGGCCAAATTGCCAGTACCCGGCCGGATGTGTTTCCGCCCGAATTCATTGATGAGCTGGCTGGCTTACAGGACAAAATCCCGCCGGCGCCATGGAACGAGATCCAGGCCGCCATCGAAGCAGAGCTGGGCCGCCCCCTCAACCAACTGTTTCTCGTTATCGATCCTACCCCGATTGCGTCGGCTTCCCTGGGTCAGGTATACGCGGCGATGCTGCCCGATCAAACGGCGGTTATCGTCAAGGTCCAACGCCCTAACATCGAGCAGACCATCGAGACCGACCTGGGGATCCTGGCGGATCTGGCCCGGCTGGCGCAGGAGCGTCTGCCGTCCGCGGCAGCCGTCGATCTCGTGGGGATCGTTGATGAATTCGCCGAATCGCTGCGCGGCGAGTTGGACTACCGGGTCGAGGCGCGCAATGCGGACCGCTTCCGGGCCAACTTTGCCAGGGAAGAATACGTCTACGCCCCCAAGGTCTACTGGGACTACACCACCCGGCACGTCATGGTGCAGGAACGCATCCGCGGCATCAAGATCAACGACTACCCGGCGCTGGTCGCCGCAGGCTACGACCGTGATCGCATTGCCACGAACGCCGCCAAGGCGATCATCAAGGAAGTGTTGGTCGACGGTTACTTCCATGCCGACCCGCATCCGGGCAACCTGCTCATCCTGTCCGGCGAGGTGATCGGCCTGATCGACTTCGGCGTCGTTGGAACGCTGGATCGCACCGATCGTGCGCAACTGGTGCGTCTCTGGTCCTCGATTATCAATCTCGACGCTGAGGGTACCGCCGACCAGCTCCTGCGTATGGGCATCGCCGGCCCGCAGACGGATCAGGTCGGGCTGACGCGGGCCCTGCGCAAAATGCTCCGCAAGTACTCCGGGCTTCCGCTGAAGGAGATTGTGGCGAGCGAGGTGCTCAACGATGTGCAGCCCATCATCTACGAGTACAAGCTGCAGGTGCCAACCGACTACTGGCTCCTGATTAAGACCCTGGTGACGATGGAAGGGGTCGGCAAGGCGCTGGCGCCGAACTTCGATGTGTTCGCCGCCTCGGCGCCTTATGTGCAGCGCTTTCTGTTCCAGATGGCGCTCCCGCAAAGCTGGGCGCCGGGCATCATCCGGCAGGTCACGGGCTGGGTCACGCTCGTGAGCCTGTTCCCACGCCAGGCTACGCGGGTCATGGGCCGGCTGGAAAGCAGCGATCTGGAGCTGCGTGTGCATGTGCCCGAGATTCGCCAGGCCACGCGTGAGTCCAACAGCTCGACCAACCGCACCGTGATGGCGATCCTGGTCGGCGCCATGGTGATCGCCCTGGCGCTTCTTCTGCCAGCGTTGCGTTTGGAGAGTTGGCCATGGGACGTGGTGACGTGGCTGATCGTGTTCGGCTTCATCTTCCTCTCCGTCGTGGCGTTCTGGTTGATCGTTTCCATTCTGCGCTCGCTTTTCAGGCGCTGAGATAACCGGAGGTTCTGAACGATGACAGAGACAACCGCAAGCACTCCGCCGAAAAGTCCGGCAGGCGCCAGATCCGAGATCCCGCCGCCCGCCGGCGATGCGGGGCCATCCCTCGCCGGGAAGCCGGACCGGGTGACGGCGGTCAGCAATCTGGCCCTGGGCAGCCTGCTGATAGCTATCGAATTTCTCGACGATTGGGTGGATAACAACGTACCAACCCAGGCCCAGGCGCTGGAGCAACGTGCCAAAGCGCAGGATGTCCTGCTGCCCCAGTCTGAATGGGAGGCGACATACGGCCGGCCGGAGGCCGATCGCGTGCGGCTTGCCGTCATGGGGATAGCTGCTTCTGCAAACGCGCGGGCCGTGCGGGCAACGCGTTTCGTCTTGCGGACCGGCGGACGGACGGTGGACGCCGCGAACTGGCCGCTGGATCGCATCTTTCTGCTCAAACCGTTGCGCTACGGGAGGGATCGCATTACCGAGGCCGCGAACCAACAGGTCGACCGCTGGGTTGAGGCGGGCAGGGCCCTGGACACCGGGAGTCGCGCGGTCGCCGAGGTCTCGTTGAGCCGCGCGGCCCAGGATTCCGTGGGTATCGTGACCGTGGAACCGCACGTCCAGGAGCTCATCCAGGAGATCGTCGCCGCGCAAGGCACAAGCATGACCACGGAGATCATCAAGGAGGTGCGCGAGCATACTGTCTCACTGGATCTGGGCATAGACAGGGCGTGGGCAACCTTGCGCGGGCGGCCCACACCCGGCATCGCGAAGCCCGATTTCGCCGTGGCTATCCCGGACAAGAAACCCGATCCGAAGGAGATGGCCGGCCGGCCGTACCTCGGCGGCGCGTACGCAGGGTTCGCAAGCCGCGTGCTGGCCTTTTCGATCGACTTGTTCGTGTTGATCATTGCGCTCATCGTCGCCTTTGTGTTCGTCAAGGGAATCATCTCGATCTTCAACCTTGCCCAACTGTTCCAGACCTTGTTCGGCACAACCGGCCATGGCACGTTACGAATTGTATCGTCGGGCGTGTTGGGCACCCTGGTCGCCTGCGTCTACTGGATCTTCGGCTGGACATTCCTGGGCGCTACCGTCGGCAAACTTGTCATGGGGTTGCGCGTGGTCGGGCCGAGCGGTTCGCGGGTTGGGTTCTGGCGCTCCCTGCGCCGGGTGATCGGCTACTTCATCTCCGCGTTCACCCTCGGTCTGGGTTTTCTGTGGGTGATCGTGAACAAACGGCGCCACAGTTGGGCTGACAAACTGGCCGGCACATCGGTCGTCTATGCCTGGCACGCCCGCCCCGATGAGACGTTCCTGGCGGATCTGAATGACTGAACTGGCTTGCTGTTTGCCTGCTGTTAACGAAGGGCTCAATGAGCACTGGCATTGACCACCAGGTCTTGCTGCGCACGAAGTTCCACAAGCCTCGTGTGCTTGCCGATCTGATTGACCGCCTGAGCCTGAAGGCACGGCTCGATAGCGGCTGGGATCGCTCGTTGATCCTGGTTGCCGCGCCGGCTGGTTTCGGCAAAAGCACGCTATTGAGCGCCTGGCTGGATGCCTGCGCTTGCCCCAATGCCTGGCTATCTTTGGATGAGCACGATAATGATCCCGGCGTGTTCCTGGCCTACTTCCTGGGTGCGGTGCGCACGATTTTTCCGAACGCGCTAGCGGCGACCCATGCGCTTCTGTCCGGCGTCAGCCTGCCTCCGCTGACCGTCATAGTCCGCAGCCTCCTCAATGACCTGGATGAATTAGGACGCGATTTTATCCTGGTATTGGACGATTATCACATCATCAGTGAACCGTCGGTGCACAGCTTACTCGCTGCGTTGTTGCAGCATCCGCTGCACCGCATGCACCTGGTGATCGTTACCCGGCAGGATCCGCCGTTGCCCCTCAGAATGCTTCGTGCGCGTGGTCAGGTTACGGAGATCCGAGGCCAGGATCTCCGTTTCTCGGCGCCGGAGATCGCGAAATTCATGGAGCAGACATTGGGAGCGCCGTTGGGCGACGAGGCGATCGCTGTCCTCGCGGAGAAAACGGAAGGTTGGGCCGTCGGGCTGCGCCTGGCGACGCTCACGCTCCGCTATAGCGGGGAGATCGACGGTCAGATCGCCCGGTTACATGCCGAGAACCAGTTCGTGATGGATTACCTGATCAACGAGGTGCAGTCGCACATACCGCCCGCCATCCAGAGCTTCTTGCTGAAAACCGCCATCCTCGACCGGTTGTGCGAGCCGTTGTGCTTGGAGGTGATTGGTCCGGATCGCGTCGAATGCCAGCCGCAAACTTGTCTGGAATGGTTGGAGCAAAACGGCATGTTCACCACGGCCCTGGACACCCAGGGGCAATGGTATCGCTATCACCATCTGTTCCAGGAGCTTCTGCGCGCGCGGTTAATGCGACAATCCAGCGCTGACGAAGTCGCCGTCCTTCACCTCCGGGCCAGCGCGTGGTTGGCGCGCAACGGGTTCATCGAGGAGGCGCTGCAGCACGCGTTGGCGAGCCGGGATACGGCGGCGGCCGTCCGCCTGATGGCGCAGCATCGGCACGCCCTGATGAACGACGAACAGTGGCTGCTGCTCCATCGCTGGTTGCGACTGTTCCCGGCTGAGACAGTCGCGGCATACCCGGATCTGCTCCTGCTGTCAGCGTGGATCGTCGATGTGGCGCGGCTGGATGTCGGGTACGTGATCGACGCGCTTGACCG
>JALOOE010000211.1 GCA_025454565.1 Anaerolineae bacterium | reverse complement strand
CCGGCGCGCCACTTGGGGCGCCGGCAGCGCCGCCGATGAGGCGATTCCACTGCCCGTGCGCTTGTGGCAGCAGGCGGTTCATACACCGGGCATCTATGACCTGGAAGTCGACACCTCGGAGCTCAGCCCGGAATCGTGCGCCGAGGCGATCCGCCAGCACCTGGAGCATGGTCCGCTCCCGTCGGCCTGCCAGCGCCTCGCGGCCATGGCGGCGACGCACGACTGAAAGGCATGGGCGCATATCGTCGGTGCGATTTTCCGGCAATCCGAATGGGGCATTCGGCCGGATCAGGATGAAGCATTCGTGGAATATGGCTTGATCGAGAGCAAACTCCTGTATGTGACCGATCGCAAGGAATGGCGCGATTGGCTTACGAAGCACTATAAGTCCGAGAGTGAAGTCTGGCTTGTGTACTACAAGAAGCACAGCGGCAAGCCGCGCATTCCCTACAATGACGCCGTCGAAGAAGCGCTCTGCTTTGGCTGGATTGACAGCACCGTCAAAGGCATTGATGAAGACCGATTCGCCCAACGATTCTCTGTACGAAACCCCAGAACCCTATACTCACAGGCGAATAAGGAACGACTGAAAGAGCTTATCAAACAGGGCAGAGTCGTCGATGAAGTGGTAGCTACTTTGGGAAATCTGATGGAGGAGCAATTTGAGATACCGCCGGACATTCTGGAAGCTATCAAGGCAAACGAGAAAGCCTGGACGAACTTCCAAGCGTTCTCGGGGTCCTACATACGGATCAGGATCGCGTTTATCGACGGGGCGCGCAAGAGACCAGAAGAGTTCGAGAAAAGGCTGAGATACTTCATCAAGATGACCGAAATGAATAGGCAATTGGGGTTCGGTGGTATTGAAAAGTATTATTGAAATGGATCAAGGAAAGCTGCGCGTTGCCGTAGTCGGTCTGGGTTTTGGGGCCGAGTTCGTGCCGATCTACTTGGATCATCCCGATGTGCAGTCTGTGGCAGCCTGTGATTCCGATCCCGTAAGGCTGGACCGGGCGGCCCGCAGGTTCGGGATCAAGAGGCTGTTCAGCGATGTGGCGGAGGTCGTTCAGTCGGACGAGATCGACGCCGTACATCTGGTGTCCGGCATCCCGGATCATGCACGGCAGGCGATCGCGGTGCTGCGATCCGGCAAGCACTGCGCCTGCACGGTGCCGATGGCAACCACGCTTGCGGACTTGCACTCCATCGTGGCCGCCGTTCATGACTCCGGGCGGACCTACATGATGATGGAGACCGCCGTCTACACCCGGCAGTTTCTCTATGCCAGGGAGCTCAGGGACCGCGGGGAGTTCGGCCGCATCCAGTTCTTGCGGGGAGCGCACTACCAGGACATGGAGCGCTGGCCGCCGTACTGGGCCGGATTGCCGCCCATGTGGTATGCCACACATGCGGTGAGCCCGCTGCTGGCGTTGGCCGAAACGCGAGCAACCAGGGTGCATTGTTTCGGGTCCGGCGCGATGCGCGAGGAGTTGGGCAACCAGTACGGAAATCCCTATCCGATCGAGACAGCAATCTACCAGCTTGAGACACCGGGCTTGTGCGCCGAAGTAACGCGTTCGCTGTTCCACTGCGCCCGGCCCTACATGGAGAGCTTCACCGTGTATGGCGAGAACGCGTGCTACGAGTGGCAAATGGAGGATGCGCCTCCCGTGCTGTTTCGGATGAGTCCGGTTGTGCCCGGAGAGAAACGCACGCAGACCGTGGCACAGCCGGAGCCGCCGGATCGCGCCGACCTGCTGCCTCCCGCGATAGGACGCTACACAAAACGGTTCGTGTACGGCGAAGACGAGCGCCACCTGTCCTTTGAGCAAGGCGGTGGACACCACGGCTCGCACCCGCACATGGTGCATGAGTTTGTCCGCAGCATCCTCGAGCACAGGCAGCCGTGGATCGATGCCGTCACTGCGGCCAACTGGACGGCCGCCGGTATCTGCGCGCACGAATCGGCGATGGCCGGCGGTCGCGAGGTGCTCGTTCCGAAGTTCGATTGACGGCGATGGACGAGAGGGGAACTGGCCTAAGTTTCGCTTCCAACGAGGCCGCTCAGAACTGGCTGCGCCGGTCGATTGGCGGCGCGCCCCGGCGTTTCGACATCGTACAGATGAAGGGCTCGACCTCGTCGTCGGTGTTCCTCGTCACGTGCGCACGTGATTCCACCCCGCAGCGGTTCGTCTTACGTGTGCTCGACAACCGAGAGTGGCTCGCAGATGAGCCCGATCTGGCAGTGCACGAGGCTGCCGCATTGGCGGAGGCGGAGCGAGCCGGTCTGGTGGCACCCAGGTTCGTCGCCTACGCATCCGATGATGTGGGTTTCGGCGCGCCCGTGGTGCTGATGTCGTTCATCGAAGGAACGATCGAACTGCACCCAGCGAACTTTCAGCAGTGGCTCGGCGATCTGGCCGGCCAACTTGCATCGATCCACCAACATGCGGCGGACGCCTTTCCCTGGCGCTTCCGCAGTTGGGTGAATCGGGCCGATCTCGCGCCGCCGGGGTGGCGTACAGTTCCCCGCATCTGGGAACGCGCCATCGATCTGCTGCTCGGAGCAGCACCTGACAGCCGCCCGGTTTTCATCCACCGCGACTATCACCCGACCAACGTCCTGTGGCGCGGCAATGCCGTCAGCGGCGTCGTCGACTGGATCAACGCCTGTCGAGGGCCGGCAGGCGTCGATGTCGCGCATTGCCGGACCAACCTCGCGCAGATGTATGGCCCGGACGCTGCCGACCAGTTCCTGAATGCCTATTTCGATGTCGCCGACGGGTTCACATACGATCCGTATTGGGATGTCGATTCCGTGCTGGACATGTGCATCCCTGAGCCGAGCTTCTACGAGCCCTGGCGGCAGTTCGGGCTCAACGTCATCGCGCCGGAAGAACTCAGGGGGCGGATCGAGACGTATCTCGAAAGCGTGATGGCGCGATTGTGAACGCATCAGCCGCCCATTGACATGACCGGAGGCCAAGACCATGCCGAAACTGCATCTCGATACCGATATCGGCGGCGACATCGACGACCTGTGCGCGCTGGCGCTGGTGCTCAACTGGCCGGATGTTGATCTGCTGGCGGTCACCACCAACCAGGATAACAGCGGCAGACGGGCCGGTTATGCGCGTTACGCGCTGCGGCTCGCCGGCCGAGAGGATATCCCCGTCGCGGCCGGCGCCGATACGTCGCTCGACTGCTATCGCATCTATCCGGGCTTGCCGGACGAAGCGGCCTACTGGCCGGAACCGATCCCGCCCGCGCCCGGCCCGCTCGACGTTGCCCTCGCCCTGCTCCAGCGCAGCATCGAACAGGGCGCAATCATCGCCGCCGTCGGCGCCTACACCAATCTCGCGCTGCTGGAGAAGCGACTCCCCGGCATTTTGCGCGACGCCAATCTCGTGCTCATGGGCGGCTACGTGTTTCCACCACGGGCGGGCTACCCGGCCTGGGGCAATGACTTCGACTGGAACGTCCAGAACGACATCGGCTCGGCGCAAATCGTCATCGAGCGCTCGCAGCCGACCCTCGTCCCGCTGACAGTCACCGTCGAGACGGCGCTCAGGAGAGCCCATCTGCCGGCGCTGAGACAGGCCGGGCCGCTGGCGCAGCTTATCGCCCGGCAGGCAGAGACTTTTGCCACCGAGTACGGCAACGAGGCGCAGTACGGTCAGACGTGCGCGGGGCTGCCCGACGACATCATCAACTTCCAGCACGACCCGCTCGCCTGCGCCATCGCGTTGGGTTGGCGCGCCGGCGTCGAGATCAGTGAGTTTCCGCTGAAGCTCACCGTTGAGGATGGCTGGCTGGTGCAGCGCATTGCCGGCGACGGGAAGCCGGCAAAAGTCGTGACGCGCGTTGACGGAGCGAAGTTCAACCAGTTCTGGCTGGAGCGGGTCGCGCATGGAAGCATTGCACCGCAGCCGCTTTCGCAAGTTTGACAAACCGCGCGAGGCGGTGGTATGATCCCGGCTCAGGAAAGAGATGAAGACACACATGAATTTCGGCCGCAACTTCTCGTTTAGCAGCTACTTTTATTATCCGAGCTATCGGAGAGAAGCACGCGCGCCGGAGGTGGGACAGGCGGCCTGAGCCCCCCTGAAATCGTCAAAGCAGCGTACCGGAGCGTGGAGCAGAATTCCACGCTCTTTTTTGTTGTCTTGAGCAAGCGAGAAAGGGCGCCGGGCATCTTCCGCGGCCGGGCGCTCCACAGATTATCAAAGGAGGAGAGTCTATGCCAGTCCGAGGTATCCGCGGCGCGACGACCGCAGCCGACAACACCGAGATCGCCATCTTCGACGCCACCGAAGAGTTGCTGCGCTGGTTGACGGCCGCCAACGAGTTGCGTCCCGCCGACATCGCCAGCATCGTCTTCTCGGTCACGCCCGACTTGACCGCGACCTTCCCGGCACGCACCGCCCGTCAGCTCGGCTGGAACGAGGTGCCGCTGCTCGACACGCTTGAGATCCCCGTCCCCGGCTCGCTCCCCCGCTGTATTCGTGTCCTGATTCATTGGAATACCGACCGCCCCGCCGAAGCGATCCAGCACGGATATCTGCGCGAGGCCGCCTCGCTGCGTCCCGACCTGGCGCCGGAGAGCGGCATCATCGCCATGCCGGTGTCCACAACTGGCCCGAAAGCGGAGCCGTCCGCGCCGGCGCCGCGCCCGGAGGCAAGCGTCACCCCAAGCACCAAGACGATCGTGGCTTACCAGGGCGAGCCGGGCGCCTACTCACAGGAAGCGATCTATCAGCACTTTGGCCCCATCGTCGGCACGCTTGCCTGCCACAGCTTCGAGGACATCTTCCATGCCATCGAAGAGGGCCGGGCCAGTCACGGCTTGCTGCCGGTGGAAAACTCGCAGGCGGGCTCGATCAACCAGGCCTACGACCTGCTGCTCGACCACGACCTGCGCGTGATCGGCGAGGCCAAGCTGCGCGTGCGCCATTGCCTGCTGGCGGCATCGGGTACGTCGCCCGCAGACATCAAGCGTGTGCGCTCGCATCCGCAGGCATTGGCGCAGTGCGAGCGCTACCTCCGGAACCGCAACTGGGAGGCGGTGCCGGGCTACGACACGGCCGGTTCGGCCCGCGAGCTGGCGGCTAACCCGGAGCCGGGCACGGCGGTCATCGCCAGCGCGCTCGCGGGGCAAACCTACGGGTTGGACCTGCTGGCGATCGGCATCGAGGACTCGCCTGAGAATGCCACCCGCTTCTTCGTGCTCGGCCGCGAGGATCTGCCGCCGGCCGCGCGCAACAAGACGTCGATCGTCTTCGCCACCACGCATACGCCGGGCGCGCTGTTTCACGCCCTCGGCGAGTTCGCCAACCGCGGCATCAATCTGACCAAGATCGAGAGCCGTCCGCGGCGCAACCG
>JALOOE010000210.1 GCA_025454565.1 Anaerolineae bacterium | reverse complement strand
CCAGTGTGTCTACAGCCTGGTGGGCGATTTTGTCCACCTTGACGCAGTTCGCGCAACCCGAACCCAATACCTTGACAGACAACATGGTTCCGACTCCTTTTGGATCACTTGGTCAACTGGATCACATGATCCAGTTGAAAAGATAGCCCGTCACGATAATCGCGAGGGCGACGACAACGACGAATACCGCGAGCAAGGGCGGCTTCAGCACACGGCGCAGGATCACGAGCTCAGGGAGACTCAGCCCGACCACGGCCATCATGAAGGCCAGCGCCGTGCCCAGGCTGGCGCCTTTGGAGATCAGCACGCTGACGACCGGTACGATGCCCGCAGCGTTGGAGTAGAGTGGGATGCCCAATGCCACTGCCGCCGGCACCGACCACCACGCCTGTTCGCCCATGATCCCCGCAAGCGCGTTGGCGGGGACATAGCCGTGGATGAGCGCGCCGATGGCGATGCCGACCACAACATAGGGCCACACCTTGCCGACGATCTGCCGGACACTGTCGGTCGCTCGATGAATGCGGGCCGGCCATGTCAGGCGTTCCTGCGGGCCGGCCTGGCCCATCTGCACCTGCCAGACGAACTCCTCCACATAGCGTTCGAGCCGCAGGCGGCCGATGATCGCCCCCGCGATGATCGCGATAGCCAGCCCGGAGATGACGTACAGACCGGCCACCTGCCAGCCGAACATCCCGTACAGGAGGATCACGGCGATCTCATTGATGACCGGCGAAGCAATCAGAAACGAAAAGGTGACGCCCAGCGGGATGCCTGATTCGACGAAGCCGATGAAGAGCGGCACGGCCGAGCAGGAGCAAAACGGCGTCACGATGCCCAGCATCGCCGCCAATACGTTGCCCAGCCCCTGCCGCTTGCCGCCCAGGAGCGCGCGCGTCCGTTCTGGGCTGAAGAAGGTGCGGACGATCCCGACCAGGAAGATCATCCCCGTGAGCAGCAGCAGGATCTTCGGGACGTCGTACAGAAAGAACGCTACGGCTTCTCCCAAGTGTGAGCCGCGCGCCAGACCGAGGACATCGAAGGTCAACCATTGCGCGATGGGCCAAATCAGCGAATACGCGACCCACCAGACCAGGATGGCTGCGGCCAGCTTGAGATAGAGGAGAAGATCCTGCCGGTCCAGATGCCAGCGCTCATGAACAGCGCGCTCTTCCATATCGGCCTCCCATGCGCCTAATCGCCACAACCATCACCCGCCCGACACTTCGGACAGGGGCAGTCTCTCAGCCGCATATGCTGTGGCGCCGTCGTCCGCATCTCGCCCTCATCACCCGTCACGATCGCCGCCGTCACCGCGGCCATCCGTCCGTCCACCAGGCGATAGAAGACGTTGGTGCCATCTTTCTCGTCGACGATCATGCCACCGTTGCGGAGCACCGCCAGTTGTTGCGAGACGTAGGGTTGGGGCTTGTGCAACAGCGCGGAGAGATGGCACACGCATTCGGAGTCGTGCAGCAGCGCCTCCAGGATTTGGAGGCGGGTCGGGTGCGCCATCAGTTTGAGCAGGTTAGCTTGGGTTCGGTATGGATCCATATGCAGACATTCCTATATGCAGAGTATTGCATAGTTGATGCTACGTCCGAAATGGAGCGGCGCATATGATCTGCATCATGGTGCGGCGGAATCAGGGGGCTGTGTGTCATCCGTCATCCGTCATCCCGGCTACTTCACACCTTGGAAAACTCGGTGTATCATGTCCGAGAGTGATGGCCCTATCGGTTCAGCTCGGGATGGAAGGAGCTCGAAATGGAATTCTCAGGCAAGTTGAGGGGGAAGATCGCCGTGGTTGCGGGCGCCACGCGCGGCGCGGGCCGCGGCATCGCGTGCATGCTCGGCGAGGCGGGCGCGACCGTCTATTGCACCGGCCGCAGCGTGCGCGGCCGGTCAGCCACCAAGAGCCGGGCCGAAACGAACCGGACGGAAACCATCGAAGAGACCGCCGAGATGGTCTCGGCGCGCGGGGGCGTCGGGATCCACGTGCAGGTGGATCACACGGATGCAGCGCAGGTCAAAGCACTGTTCGAGCGGGTCGAAAAAGAGCAGGGCCGTCTGGATCTGCTGGTCAACGACCTCACCGGCGATGCGCACATTGAAATGAAGCCGTTTCCGGAGCACTCGCTCGAGCGAGGCCTGAAGGTGCTGGAGAATGGGTCGCTGTCACACATCGTCACCAGCCATTTCGCCGTACCGCTGATGATGCAGACGCCGGGCGGGTTGATCATCGAGATGACCGACGGCGTCGGCGATGAGCTCCGGGAGTGGAACTTCTACTACGACCTCGAGAAGGCGCTCAACATCCGGCTGGCGCGTTCACTGGCCGAGCAGTTACGCAAGCAGCGGATCGCCGTGGTGGCGCTGACGCCCGGTTTCATGCGCTCCGAAGAGGTGCTGGATGTCCTGGGCGTGACCGAAGCGAACTGGCGCGAGGGGATCAAGCGAGACAAGGGCTTCGCCTACTCGGAGACGCCGTTCTATGTCGGCAAGGCGGTGGTCGCGCTGGCATGCGACAAGCGTATCATGAAGAAGAGCGGGCAAACACTCCTTTCCGGCAAGCTTGCCCGAGAGTATGGGTTCACAGATGTGGACGGCGCCCAGCCGATCTGGGCATATTAGGCAACGCATGGACCATTTGTACATCGAGAAAGACGGTTTCACGATCAGCACAGACCCGGATCGCCTCGATTTGGACGCGATCTGCGCGTTCCTGGCGCGCGCCTACTGGGCGCAGAATCGTCCCCGATCGGTCACCGAGCGCGCCGTGCGGCATTCGCTCTGCTTCGGCCTGTACGATGGCGCACGCCAGATCGGCTTCACACGCGTGGTGACCGACTACGCTACTTTTGCCTGGCTGTGCGATGTGTTCATCGAAGAGACGTACCGCGGCCGTGGCCTGGGCAGATGGCTGGTCGAGACCACGCTATCCCATCCCGACCTGCAGGGGTTGAAGCGGTGGCTGCTCGCCACGCGTGATGCGCACGAGTTGTATCGCCAGTTCGGGTTTGCCGAGTTCGGGGCGCCCGGACGGTGGATGGAGCGCCTCAACGGATGATGCGAGCAGATCAATCGGGGTACATGAGATCGATCACGCGCTCCAGGTTGGCTGCAATCACGGCGATGGTGTCCCAGTCCGACGCCACGATGTCCTGGGAATGGGCCAGATTATTGCGCAGCCCCTCGAGGAGCTTCACGGCGTAATCGGCTCGGCGGCGAGACGGGAAGCCGGCGCGCTTCCGCAGGGTTTCGTCCCGTGCGATGATTTGGCCTTTGTCCGCAAACTGCAAGCAGTCGAGCAATGTCGGATGCTGCTCTCGCCGGCTGCGCTCCGCCAGCAGGAGTCTGGCTTTTTCGGTGCGTTCCGGTGAAAGATACTGCGCCCAGGCGGCTTCGGGGAGATGCGCCTCAATCAGGTCGTGGAAGCGCAGTTCGATAGCCGTGACGAGACCGAATAGCCACATCCGCACCGGCGGATCCTGCAGATCGGCACGCGTGATCATCCCGCCGACCTGGCCCAGGATGCGAACGAAAACGCGCGGCGCCTCGCGCAATGCCTGGATCACTTCCGTCAGCGGCGCCGTCGGCAGCAACACAACGGCAGCCTCGAACGGGCGCTCATAGTCACGGCACAGCCTATCGCCCAATTCGGTCTGCAAGACATATCCGCTGATCAGCCCTTCATGACGCACGCCAGCCACCTCGTACCCTCGGCGGAACATGACTGCTCTCGCGCGCGGTGATGCCGTGCATGAAGGCCTTCTGAACATCAAAGCGGGACTGGCGCATGATCGGCTACCTCATCTATTCCGTGCGGAGATTTATGCTTTGACCAGCGCCAGGTCAGCCTGGGTCAGCGCCTCGAGCGCTCGTTGTCGCAGCATCCTGGCCACGTCATACTGCTTATCGGGCGTCGTCTTGGCGGTCAGCCGAACCTGCACCGCCCGCTCGCTGAGGCCGTGCCAGGACGCCACCTGAGGCGGTTCCAGGAGGCAGGGCGAGCTGCACCGCCCGCTCGCTGAGGCCGTGCCAGGACGCCACCTGAGGCGGTTCCAGGAGGCAGGGCGAGAGCGCCGGATCGGTATTCGCTTGCTCCAGCGAAGCCTGCAAGACGTGACGCGCCTTTTCGATGTCGGCATCGAGCGGAAAGCTGAGATCGATGGTCACCAACGCCCACCCCTGGCTGGCGTTCGCCACGACGCGCACTTCGCCATTGGGGACGAGAGACAACCGGCCGCTTGCCTCTCGCACATAGGTGGCGCGCAAGGTGATCTGCTCGACCTTACCAGTCACGGTCCCGATCTGTACAGTGTCCCCGACGCGATACTGATTCTCGATTAGAACCAGCAGCCCACCGATGAAATCCTTGATGATCGTCTGCGCGCCCAGCGATACTGCCAGAGTCACGACGCCGACGGAGGCTAATATGGGCGTCAGATCGACACCCAGTTCGCCCAGGATCATCAGGGCGGCCAGCAATACGATGATTGCGCGGGCGGTGTTCAGGCCCGCGCTGACCAGGGTCTGTAGGCGCGCCCGTCGCGCCGGATCATCATCGGAGCGGTCGATTTGACGTTCGAACCGATCTGCCGCCACTTGGGCGATGCGCAGGGCCACGAGAGCAAGGATGGCGGTCAGGCCGACTTGCAACAGCTTGACCAGAATAAGCTGCCCTGCCACGGATAAGCCGGCTACCACCTGCTCGATCATCGTTTCCAGACCTCCGACACCTCGAATGGACGAGCCAAAGCATACCGCGACTGCCCGCAGGTCGCAAATCATGTATGCAGGCGGAAAGGCTTTTTTGACTGGAAAGCAGGTGAGCGGGTACAATGGAAATCGTATTGGGCAATCTCAGGATCATTCATCACTAAACCACCAGGGAGGCATCAGATGTCAACGTGGATCGCAGTGAAGTTCAATGGCGAAGACGAAGCCGAACGGGTCATGAAGGCGCTGCACGGCGCTCATGGCGACGGCGCGAGTCTCAGCATCGATGATTCGGCCATTGTCACCATGGGGCAGGATGGCAAGGTCAAGGTCAAGAACGCCGCTGACGTGGGCGTCAAATGGGGCGCAGTCGGCGGCGGTCTCTTTGGCCTGCTGCTCACTGGCCTGTTCCTTGGCCCAATCGGCGCTATTTTGATCGGAGCGGGTGCGGGCGCGCTCATCGGCAAGGCCTTCGGCTTGGGCATTGACAAGAAATTCCTGGAACAGGTGAAAGCGGCGGTGACGCCCGGCACATCGGCCTTGTGCGTCGTCGTCCGTAAGGGTGACCCCAATGTCTTCTTCGGCGCGATCCGGCCGTACGAAGGCGAGATCATCTATACCAACCTGGAAGCAGAGCAAGAAGAGACGCTGCGCCGCGCGCTGCAGTAGGTCAGCGCCTCCGCACCCGTGGTTGCGAACTTCTCGGTTGGCGAAAATCGAGCCGCAAGAGGGCGACCGACGAGTTCGCCCTTGAAGCGCGCCCTGTTGTGGGCGTAGATCGGGGGACGACCTCGGGATCCCAGTCAGCAGATCCCGATTCTATGGAGATGACGTTGCGGACGACTGCTTGCACCAGGCGGCGATTTGGTCCAGCACTGCTCTGCTGCGCGCTGGTTGCCTTGGCGGGGGCTGGTCTGGCAGGTTGTGCGCCTGGCCCCATCACCCTGGTTGCTCCGCCGCCTGATGTTTCGCCCAAAATCAACTTTGACACGTCAGCGATCAACTCCGCTGGGTTGCAGGGGCCGCCGGGCGGCCAGGTGTCGGTGAGTTACGAGTTTTGCATTCCCGGCACGCCCCAAGCCATCGCCGAGGTGCAACGCATCGACCCCACGGTACACTGTACCGCGGGGTCGCGGGGGCGCATCGGTTGTACGCCGGCCCAAGCGCTCTGCATCGGGGACACCCATCAAGCGACTTGGATGAAGGTGCTGAACGACCTCGCCGCGCTGCCTTACATCGAGCGGATCGACCGGAGCTACTTCGAGTAGATCGCGCCTGTCGGGTACACCGTCGGTCTGTCAGCGGCCTGCGAGACGTTCTCCGCCGTCCACAGGCAGGATCACCCCCGTGATATAGGGGGCCTGGGTAAGGAAGACGGCGGCCTGTGCCACGTCCTCTGCGGTGCCCCAGCGTCCGATCAAGGTTCTGCGCGCGGCCGCTTGTACCTGTTGTTCCGTGTACTCGGGCGGGGGCAGCACCGGGCCCGGCGCGATGGCATTCACCCGCACCGCCGGCGCCAGTTCCATCGCCAGCGAGTAGGTAAGATTCAGCAGCCCGGCTTTGGCGGCCGAGTGAGGCAGATAGTTGCGGAACGGGATGATTGCGGAGAGATCGACGATGTTGACGATGGCCCCGTCGCCGTGCGCCGTCAGATGCGGCGCCGCAGCTCTGGCGCACAGGAACGGCCCCTTCAAGGCGATATCAACGAGCTGATCCCAGGCCGCCTCATCGAGCTCGGCCCAGGGCGTGCGCCGCCATAGGGAAGCGCTGTTGACCAGCACGTCCAGCCGTCCAAGTTGCCTGACTGCTGCATCCACCAGGGTTTGTACCTGGTTACCCTGCGAGACATCGGCCTTGACGGCCAGGGCGCGGCGGCCAAGCGCCTCGATCTCCGCTACGGTCTCGATGGCCGCATCCGCCGATGAATGATAGTTGATGACGACATCGGCCCCCGCCGCCGCCAACGCGAGGGCAATCGCCTTGCCTACCCGTACTGCGCCGCCGGTGACGAGAGCTGCCTTACCGCTGAGATTCATCTGGTTCGCCTCCTCTGTGTGAAAACTGGTTCGCCTGCATCAGGTGATGGCGGCGATTATACACCAATCGGACGAGAACTCGCATCCGCAACCCACGATCCGTGCTTCACTTCGCTGGTTGCGTGTCAGGCGATAAGGTGAAGTCGGCTGATCGGGTGGGTTGAGGAAGATCCCCGAGGACGAGATCATGCAGATTACCATGCCCAAGCTGGGCCTCACGATGACGCACGGCACCGTTACCGAGTGGTTGAAGGCGCCGGGAGATGCTGTCCGAGCCGAAGAAGCGCTCTGCATCTACGAGACCGAGAAGGTGTCGCTGGAACTGCCTTCGCCGCAAGACGGGGTGCTGACGCAAATCCTGGCGCCTGTGGGCGAGGCCGTGGCCGCCGGGACGCCGATCTGTGTGGTGGAGGCGGCGGACGACAGGCCGAGCACGACCGGCGACCGGCGACCGGTGACCGAAAGTGGAACGCTTCTTGCGACTCCCAAAGCCAGAGCGCTCGCGCGACAGCACGGCATCAATCTGCGCCAGATCGCCGGCCGAGGGTTGAGCGGGCGCGTTCATGCCGCTGATGTGCTGGCTGCGGTCGCCCAATCTACCCATCCTGCACGGGCCGTTGGATCGGCGGTTCCCGCCGGTGAGGTCGCGACGCTCAAAGCGACGCCTCTCGCTCGTCGCATCGCTGCCGCCGAAGGGCTCGATCTGCGCGCGATCGTTGGCGGCGGGCCCGACGGCACGATCACGCGCGAGGATGTGGAGGAGGCGCTCAGGGATCAGGGGGCCGGGGGCCGGGGGCCGGGATCAGGGGACAGGGGTCAGGAATCAGTCAGCGTGACGCAGCCTGCACCGGCGCGGGGTTTTCCCCTTGAGCACACGCTGTCGCCGGGCGAGACCGTCGTGCCGCTCACTTCCCTCCGCCGCGTCATCGGGGAGCGGATGAGCCAGAGCGCGTTCAACGCGCCGCACGTCACATTGCTGACGGAGGCAGAGGCGACGCATCTCGTCTCGGCGCGCAACCAGCTCAATGAGGAATTGACCGCCAACGGGGCAGGGAGCAAGATAGCCTTCAACACGCTGATTGCTGCTTTGGTCGCTCGAGCGTTGCGGGCGCAACCGCAGCTCAACTCTCGTCTGGAACCCGATGGCATCCATCTGTTGTCGCAAATCAACATCGCCCTGGCCGTGGACACCGAGCGCGGGCTGATGACACCCGTGCTGCCTCGCGTGGATGAACTGAGCCTGCTTGCTATCCAGCGGGGCTACGACGCACTGATCGGACGGGCGATGGCAGGAAAGTCGCTGCCTGATGATTTCGTAGGCGGCACATTCACTATCACCAACCTGGGCGCATTGGATGTGGATGGCTTCACCCCGATCATCAACCCGCCGCAGGCTGCGATCCTGGGCGTGGGGCGGATCATCGAGAAGCCCGTAGCGCGCGAAGGCGCCGTGGTGATTCGACCGATGGTCGCGCTCAGCCTGAGCTTCGATCACCGCATCGTGGACGGTGCGCCGGCGGCGCGCTTCCTGCAGCGGGTCAAGCAGCTTGTCGAGCGGCCGATGGCGCTGCTGGTGTGATGGCGGGCGACCGACGACGGACGACAGACCAATGACCAAGGCCCACAGTAGTATGTCAGTGCTCTTGATTGAGCAAGGCAGGCTGATCTCGCAGGACGGCTTCGTCCTGTCGGAGGTCACCGGTTGGCTGGCCGTCGAGGGCGAGCGGATCGCGGCCATCGGGCCAGGCGATGCGCCGGCTGAATGGCGGCAGCGCGCCGACCGCATCATCGACGCTCGCCAGATGGCGGTGTTGCCTGGGCTGGTCAACGGTCACACGCACCTGTCGCAGACCTTCATGCGCGGCTTGGCCGATGACCGGCCGTTGCTGCGTTGGCTGAAGGAGGTTATCTGGCCGTTACAGGCTGCCATGACTCCGGATGATCTGTACCTGGCTGCGAAGCTCGGTCTGATCGAGAATTTGCGGTGCGGTGCGGCGACCGTGGTGCAGCATCACAAGTTACCCAGCCGTGCTCATGTGGCGGCCGTCGTGCAAGCGGCGGCCGATGTGGGCATCCGCATGGTGCTCGCGCGCGGTTGGGTCGACATGGGCGCGACGGGCGAGCCGTTGGATCAGATCCTGTCCGACATGCAGTGGCTCCACGACGACCTGCAATCCACAATCCGCATTCCCGCTCTGCTTCGCTCCGGGGACTATAGTCCGCGTTCCGCATTCCGCATCGCGTCCGGGCCGCTGGCCGCATGGCGTTGCTCCGACGACGCGATGCGCGAGGTGACGGCCCTGGCACGTTCCTGGGGCGCACCCACCCACATTCACGTGTCTGAGGCGCAGGATGAAGTGGAGATGAGCCTCCAGCGCTGTGGCAGGCGCCCCATCGAATGGCTGGCCGATATCGACGTGCTCGGCCCGGACGTGCAGTTGGTTCACGCCGTCCATGTGACCGAGGCGGAGCTCGATCTCATCGCCCAATCCGGTGCGACGGTCGTCTATTGTCCGACCAGCAACATGTACCTGGCCTCGGGCGCTGCGCCGGTGCGGAAAATGCTCGACCGGGGCATCTCTGTCGCGCTGGGCGCCGACGGCTCCGGCTCGAACAACTCGCAGGATCTGCTGGAGTGCGC
>JALOOE010000209.1 GCA_025454565.1 Anaerolineae bacterium | reverse complement strand
TTGCTTCAAGATCGCATCCGTGGTGACTTCGCGGTTCTGATCCACGAAGCGCGACTTCACGAAGGCCTGGACGTTGCCGTGACAAGCGACGCAGCGCTTATCGACCGTCAACTGATGGCCCGGCAATGCGCCTGCCGGGACGGTGGTCGATACCGGCGTGAAGGATGCGGGCTTGGTCAGGGTCTTCATGTAGGCCCACATATCGGTGATGACCGTGTCGCTGATCTGAGCGGTGGTGTACGCCGGCATATTCGCGCGAGGCGTGTGCACCTGCGTGATCCATTCAGCAGACGTTCGAGTGGTGCCTGCCAACGGTCCAGCGTACTTGCCTTCGCCGTTATCGCCGTGGCAGCTCTTGCACGGCCTCTGGGCCCATGCAGTTTTGCCAGCGGCGGGATCACCGGCGCCCTGGGCGGCAACAGTCATCGCAAAGAGCGCTGACAGCACCAGGATTACTACCATAACCACAAGGATACGCACAAGGATACGCTTGAGCATTTCCGATTCCTCCTGAGAAAGTAATGGGATGATTGCTCCACCTAGGCAGAGCGAGATCGACAACTACGAGTTAAGGAGTTATACATGGAGATATTTGCTGGGCAGATTCCGGCCATCGGACGTGGATGCTGGGCACGACATCCAAACTGACCGCTGCAACCGCACCTCCTATCTCTATCCTGCTGATTGGGATAAAGCCCACAGACAGGCCATGAGAATATTCCTATACTCCCCTTGTTGTTTCAACCGTACGTCTACGATAGAATACGGCGCAAGCATGATACATGGATCACCGTAATCCGGCAAATCTGCGAATCTCATATTGCAGGCAGCGACCACGCTCGGAACGTGGCGTGAAGACAAACTCACCGAGGTGACAGGATTATGAACATGAAGGACATCCGGGACATACAGGGCGCGACTTCGCGCCGTCGACACAGGGCGTTCGCGCTGACCCTGGTCGGCTCTGCGTTGCTCTTGATGCTGGCAGCCTGCGCGCCAGCCACTGCGCCGGCCGAACCGGCAGCGCAGCCCACGGCCGCGCCGGCGGCACAAGCTACGGCTGCGCCAGCCGCCACGGCTGCGCCAGCCGCCACGGCTGCGCCAGCCGCCACGGCTGCGCCCGCTACCGCTGCGCCCAAGCCGACGGAAAAACCGGCCGCTACAGAGGCGCCGAAAGCAACTGAACCACCGAAAGCGACCGAAGCGCCAAAGGCGACGGAAAAACCGGCGGCCACAGCGACCCAGGCGGCTCCAGTGGCCGCGCCGGCCGCGAGCGTCAGCTTTGCGAAGGATGTCAAGCCGATCCTCGATCAAAAGTGCGCGAAGTGCCACGGCGGCGAGAAAACGGAAGAAGGACTGAGCTTCAAGACCTATGCGGACTTGATGAAGGGCTCCGATAACGGCGCCGTCATCAAACCCGGCAATGCTGCTGACAGCGATTTCGTCAAGCTCGTCGTCAACGGCAAGATGCCGAAGCGCGCCGACAAGTTGCCCGACAATCAGATCAAGATTCTGACCGACTGGGTCAACGCGGGCGCACAGAACAACTGATCCGAGCCGCGCGCGCCAAGACGGTCACTCCTGCGGGGTGGCCGTCTTTTTGGTTCCGAAACTATGAAACTTATCGGCGATTGCGGCGTAGAGTGAGGTGAACGCACAGTACATCCGACTCTCAATGGAGGATTGATCCATGTCTGACGAAAAACAGGAGCTGGTGCCAGCCGAGCCGGCCGAGGCGCCCATCCCGACCGATATTCCGCCGGTAGAAGCGGTCGAAACGCCACCTGCTGCCATGATCGACGAGGTGACGCCCACGCCGTTCCCGGCAGAGGCCGAGGCGCCAGCCATACCCGCCGCGGACGAGGCCGCTCCGCCCGTCCCGCCAGAAGCCCCGGTGCCGCCGATAGCTCCGGCGGCGCCAGAGGCGCCCGTCTCGTCGCCCCCAGTAGCCATTGCGGGCGCCACCGAAGTTTCAGGGGACGATAAGTTGCTGGCCGCGCTGACCTGGTTCACGATGGTGATCTTCCAGTTGCCGATCCTTTCGATCGTGCTGCTGCTGATCGAACCGAACCGCAACCGGCCCTTCCAACGCTACCATGCCGTCACCTCGATTGCTTTCTGGTGCGTCGCCGTACTCTACGAGATCGTGGTGGGGTTGGCAATGGGGATGCTCACGCTGGCGACGTTGGGGCTCTTCGCTTTCTGCCTGATCTGTCTGTGGGTGGTCTTCTTCCTGCCGCACATTGTGGCCCTGATCTACGCGTTCTATGCGCTCACCGGCAGGACGCCGGAGATCCCGGTCATCAGCCGGCTGGCGCGCGAGCAGAAGTGGATTTGACAAAGACGAAAGACGAAGGACGAAAGACCAAAGCAAGGCTGGACGGCCGATGACCGGCGATTGACGTTTGACGACCTCTGCTTTGGCCGGTCGCCGACCGAGCCAGCATCAGAAACCACAAGGCCGGGCTGGGCGATCACGTGATCGCCCAGCCCGGCCTTCCTTCAACCTGCCACCTTGACCCTTCTACCCTCAATAGATTCCCGGAACCAACTTCTTCACGCGCCCACGGTATTCTGCATAGCCCGGATACGCTTCCATCAGCCAGACCTCCTCGCGTCGCGATTTTCGATCGAAGAAGATGAAGAGCACGACGGCCAGGATCACGCCGAGCACGCTACTCATCAGTAGACCCCAGCCCAGGGTGCCCAGGATCAGCCCGGTATATATCGGATGGCGCACGATGCTATAGATGCCGCTCGTGACCAGCACGCCGCCTTCGATGGGCTTGGGGAACGGGCTGAGGTTGCGGCCGAGCGCGAGGATGCCCAGCGTCCCGGAGATGCCGCCGATCGCCAGGAGCAGACCGCCGAGTGTGCGCAGCCACACCGGGAACACCCACAGGCCGATGCGCGACGACAGCAAGATCAGCACAAAGATCCCCAGTTGGATCAGAAACCACCCTTCGCCACGTTTACCCATCCGCAATATCCTTCGTTTCTCACCCGCCACAACTGATGCGCCAGTGGCGGTCCACTTGAGCCAACATGCGGTCGGCGCCGGGCGGACCCCACGCGCCCTTCTCGTAGAACTCAAGCGGCGGGGCGGTTTCAGTGCGCCAGCCCTGCGCCGTCGGCAGCGCCGCGTCAGAGGCGTCCCAGCCGGCCTGGATCGGATCGATGATCTGCCAACTCAACTCGATTTCGTCGGCGCGCGCGAAGAGGGATGCGTCGCCGGTCAGCGCATCGAGCAGCAGCCGCTCATAGGCGTCCGGCAGCGCTGCCGCGCCGAACTCCTTGCCGAACTGGAAATCCATCTCGACCGGCCGCATACGCATCCCTGCGCCCGGGATCTTGGTCTCGAAGCGCAGGTGCAGCCCTTCTTCCGGCTGGATGCAAAACGTGATGAAGTTGGCTTGCGGACGGCCGCTCTCCGATTGGGGAAAGAGCTTGTGCGGCACGTCCTTGAATTGCACCGTGATCTCGGTCGCTTTGCTCGCCAACAGCTTGCCCGAGCGGAGATAGAACGGCACGCCCTGCCAGCGCCAGTTGTCCACCTGGAGACGCACCGCAGCGAAGGTCGCAGTCGTGGAGCCGGGCCGCACACCGGGCTCGTCCCGATAGGTGCGATATTGCCCGCGCACCGTGGCGGCCGGCACCTCGTCGAGGCGCATCGGGCGCACAGCCTGGAGCACTTTGCCCTTCTCGTCGCGCAGAAACGCGGCATTGAAGGCTGCCGGCGGCTCGATCGCGATCAGCGTCATCAGTTGCAGCAGATGATTCTGAAAGACATCGCGGAGTACGCCGGCGGTGTCATAGAAACCGGCGCGCTGGCCCACTGCGACGCTTTCGGCAACTGTGATCTGCACATGGTCGACGTAGTTACGGTTCCACACCGGCTCGAAGATGGCGTTGCCGAAGCGGAAGACCATGATATTCTGGACGGTCTCTTTACCCAGGTAGTGGTCGATGCGATACACCTGGCTTTCGTCAAATACCTCGTGTATCTGCTCGTTGAGCGCTTGCGCGCTGGCGAGATCATGGCCGAACGGCTTCTCGATGATGATGCGCACGAAGCTATCCTGCCCGGCGCTGCCCCTGCGGCTCAGCCCAGCCGCACCCAAATGAGCCACGATGATCGGATAGAGCTGCGGCGGCGTGGACAGATAGAACAGATGGCTGCCGCACGTGTCGCAGGCATCATCCGTCTCAGCCATCCGCGCGGCCAGCGCCGCGTAGGTCGCCGGATCGTCATAGGCGCCCTGACAGTACAACAGGTGGGATGCGAAACGCTCCCATGCGGCATCGTCGGCGTCAGTGAGGCGTGAGTTGGTCTGCGCACCCTTGCGCAGGTGCGCTCGGAATGCTTCGTCGGTGTACTCGCTGCGCGCCACGCCGATGACCGCATACCGCTCCGGCAGACGCCCCTCCAGATCGAGCGTATAGAGCGCGGGAATCAGCTTGCGCTCGGTCAGATCGCCACTGGCGCCGAAGATGACAATGGTAGTGGGGGATGGTTTTGGGACCCTGGAAAAGCTCTGGTCTGTCATAGTCACCTGACTTCTTGCTTGCTGATTGCGGATTTCCGATTGACGTCCTGAATCCACCATCCACAATCCGAAATCCCGCCTCAGCCGCTCTTTTCCATGGCAGCGATCTTCGCCAGCCGGCGGAGGTGGCGTTCCTCGCCGGTGAACTGCGCGTTCAAGAACGCTGTCACCAGCTCGGCGATCAACGCGGGACCGATGATGCGCGGCCCCAGGCAGAGGACGTTGGCGTTGTCGTGCTCCACGCACTGATGCGCCGAGTAGATGTCGTGACACAGCCCGGCGCGGATGCCGTGCAGCTTGTTTGCGGCAATCGACGCGCCGACACCGCTGCCGCACAACAGGATGCCCCGGTCAGCCCGGCCCTCCTGGATCGCGCGCCCCACAAGCAGGGCGAAATCGGGATAATCCGATGGTGTTGCATCGCACGCGCCCAAGTCGAGCACCTCATGCCCGGCCGCAGTCACGGCCCGGATTACCTCATCCTTAAGCGGAAAGCCACCATGATCGGCTCCAACGGCGATCTGCATTCCCAAAGCCTCCTAACTCGCACAAGCCGAGAATCGAGATGATTGACAGGATGAACAGGATAAGAACATGGCAATCATCCTGGCTATTCTGCTCATCCTACCAAAAGCACACCTGGGTTTTCACTACTTAGCGAGCATCAGACTGAAAATCGCGAGCGCCCCAGCAATGACGAAGCCCGCAAACGCAAACATGCCGCCGCGTTTGAGCGGGCCGCGCGCCACCAGGACGATACCCGCGATCACGCCCACCACCGACACGAGCAGGGTCATCCACTGGCTGTTCAGCAACGCGAGTCCCAATAGGACCACGGCTGCGATCAAAGTGTACCATTCAGATGACGACATCGGCGACCTGATCACTGGCGTATCGAGCGAGCGAGCTTGACCAGGCGAGCGGGGATCGTGCTGCGATTCTTCTCCGTCACCTGAACACGAATGACATCGGTGCGCCCCAACCGCTCGGCGAGCTCATCCGCCAACGATTCTCGCACGACCACGATCGCGTTGGGGATGCGCACCGAATCGGCCAGCGGCTGAAGCGCAAAGGCAAAGCCGCCGCCCTGGCGCAACTCCAGCGGCCCGATCTCATCGACGACGATCCAATCTGCACCCGACAGCAATGCCGCCGCCAGCACCTTCTGCGCCCACTCGATCGCCTCCTCTGAGATGCGGTACACGCCAACCGTCGCCGGCTGATCCGCTTCGACCACGCGCGCGAAAACGTGCCGCTTGCCGGTCGTCAGGTCCAGCATCTCGATGCCGACTTTGTGGCCGTCGGCGCTCAGCAGCGGC
>JALOOE010000208.1 GCA_025454565.1 Anaerolineae bacterium | reverse complement strand
CAGCCGGTGCGGGCCATCTTCCAGGATCAGCCGAGCGCCATCTACCGCGGCGATTCGCAGCGTCTCGGCGCCGTCCGACAGATACGCGTCTACCGGCGTCTCAACGCGCAGCGAATGGCTCACGCGCAGTTGCCGTCCCTTCAGATCCACCCAGAGCGGTTGGCCCAAGCGGGCCAGCCGTGCCAACGTCTCGGCCGGCCCGCCCCGCAGCGGCATGACGGTGTTCAGCCGCAGCCCACACACGAGCGGATGCCGAGCGACCTCGTCCAGGTAGGGCGCATAGGGTGGAGCCGTGACGATGGCGCGGACGATCATAGCTTGAGCGTGGTACCGCAGTAGACGCAGCGAAACATCCCGGCCGTCTCGACCGGCAGCGGCGCGCCGCAGCGCGGACAGATCATCGCGATCGGCTTGCTCACAGCCGTCACTCTGTCCTCACTCTGGCGGGCGCGCATGTTGGCCTGGAAATCGTCGAAGTGGCCCCAGGCGCGGGCGATCAGCCCCATCGCGTAATCCACCGCCCGCTGCTCATCTTCGATGCGGAAGACTTTCTGATTGCCGATGGCCTTGCGCCACTGCTGATCCACGCCATCGTCGGCCTTCCCGGTGGGCCGGCGCAGGAACCAGGTGTTCCAGCGTTTGGCGACTTTCTGCCATGCGTCGAGCGCATCTACATCGCGCCAGACCGAGTCGCCGAGGTATTTGGCGATCTGATCTTTCGGCACCTCCGGGTGCATCGTCACATCGCCGAAGACGATCAGGAAGGGTGGCTCGGGCGTGTCGGCGATCTCGACGTGGGTATTGACCCAATGCGCAAAGAGGCCGTAGCTTTCGGGCGCATCGCCGCCGCGACCCTCGCCGTAGAGTGAGCCGAGCAACTGCTCCAGGTCGAAGCCGCTGGCAAAAGTCGTTACCTGCAGCGGCCACTGGTCGCAGGTAGCGTCACCGATGGCCGCGAAGCAGATCTCCAAATCCTCCCGATACTGTGACAGCGTGTTGAACAGAAGTGGCAGGCGGTCGAAGATCTCGAACGGCCAGCTTGCCATCGAGCCGGTCACGTCCACGGCGATGATGAGCGGGTTCTTAGATTTGGTGCCAATGCGTTTGCGCGGTGAAATGATCTTCTCGTTCGGCGCCTCACGGTTGGCATAGGTGCGTGCACCCGTCGCGGCCGCCCGCGCCGCAGCCGCATCCCGCGTCGCCTTGCCGCCGGCGCCATATCTGTAATCGCCGGAGCCAAACCAGGTGCTGGTGTCCTCGTTCCAGGTGTACATGAGCACTCTCTCGATTACTGAATGTTTCTTCGTGTCCCGATATCTTTATGGTGAACCGGTTACAGCCTTACTGCACCATCCCCGCCAGCGCCAGCGTTTGCAGGCCGAACTCGCTACGGAAGCGCGTATCGAGTTGTCGCGTGCGGATATAGGTCGCAATCCCCGGCGGGACCAGCTCGATCCAGCCGTCGCCCTGCGCCATCTCGCGGCGCACCCGCGCGCCATCAATCGGCACGCGCGCCTCCGGCGGGATCAGCTCGACCGGTCGGAGCATCCGGTAGTCAGCAGCGAGTAGGCTGGTGACGTAGGGGTTGTCGCTGACGAACGCATCGAGCGGGTCGAACAGCCCGACCACCATCGCACGCCAGCGCGGGCCGTCGTCGAGATCGGGAACCGGGATCAGCGTGAAATTCTTCCGACCGGTCAGCGCCAGCCGAATCATATCCGCCGTCTCCTCGCTGGTGAACGGGTTGCGGAAGTTGTAGCGGTTGGCGCTGCCGATGCCGATCAGCGCGTGCTCGGCCCACTCGCAGAGCGCAGCCAGCACCGCGGCGTGCCCGCGATGCACCGGTCGCCAGCGGGCGATCATACCGATCCGGCCGTAGCGCGCACCCATCGCCGCCCTCAGATCGGCTCGATCCGTAGCCGGATCGTCCCCTCAGTCACCGGCTGCATGAACGCAAAGATCAGGCAGTTCACATCTGCCGCGCCGAGCGCCAGGTCGACATCTTTCTCGACCTCAACGCGCGGCGTCACGATGGCCGGATCGAAGCTTACGCGCAGGCTGCCCTTTTCGCCGCGAATGGTCACCGCCAACGGGCCGATCTCGACCGGGGCGAAGGTCGTGATCACGCTCTCGCACTGGCCGGGTTTCGACGCAAAGCCGACCGTATCCACCACCTCCACCCACCCTCGCGGCGCGTCCCGATGCAGGGCCACCGTGCGCTTGAGCGTCGCCAGATCCGCTTCCGGCGGGTACGCGCCCTTCAGCTCGATGGTCATCGCATCCCCGGACGCGTCCGAGCGGTGGTCGAGCAGGGCGGCCGCGTATTGCTCGCCGGGCAACTGTTCCTGACCGTTCGGTCGTGGCACGGAGTGGCCGCGCGACGAGTTGACGAAGAACGCATAGCGCTGGGGGCCGAAGTAGGCGCGGGTGTAGCGGCCGCGGCCCACGTCCGGGATCAGCGTCTCGCCGTTCACGTGGACGACGAAGTTGCCTACATCGTTCTGGTTGTGCATCTCCTGATTGTGCCCGCCTTTGGCCGCCAGCACCAGCGCGTGCGGGTCGGCAGGATCGAAGCGGGACAGCAGCCACAGCATCTCCGAGAACCAATCGTAGCGAGCCGGGACGAACGCGCCGGCCGGCTCGGGATCGGGCCGCCACGCTTCGCGGAGATCACGCAGCGCCCAGTGAATCTCGCCCTGGCGCCGATGACCCGGCTGGACGCGCGCGAACTTCATCAGGTCGGGCAGATCGAGCCGTTTGGAGAGGTAGGTCAGGTGCGCAGGGATGAAGGTCACGTTGCGGTCGCAGTCCGAGAAGTTGACCGACACGCCGGGACCGAGCAGGGTGCGCAGCGGGAACTGCGCGGCTTTGCGGATGATCGGCTCATCCATGAAGCGGATTCGACCGCCCGTGCGCCACTCCACCTGTTCCGCAAAGACGCAGTAGTTGCCGAAGCCATACGTCCAATAGCCGGGGCCCTCGCTCGATCCGCCGTCGGCGTCGAAGGTCGAGAGAAAGTCGTCCATCGACCGCGCCGCACGGGCGATCATCTCCGCCAGGCGCGAGAGGTCGGGCTCCAGGTAGAGGGCCGCGCCTACGACGCCCGCGTTGCACACCGCCGTCCAGTTGTTCACGCGACGCAGGTGGGTATTGTAGAGCCACCACCAGTCGTGTCGCATCAGGTAGGGGGTGAAGCAGCGCTGGTCAATCTCCCAGCGGATGCGCTTGCCGACCAGCGGGTCGAGCTGCGCACCCAATAGGAGGTCAAGCTCCGCCAGATCGATCGCGGTGCCGGCCACGCCCAGGTCGATGTGGTGGCGCGACATGTCGGTGAGGGCAATCTGGTGCGCGGGCAGCGACCAGGAGGATTCCTCCAGGATCGCCCAGACCACGTTGAGCAGCGGGTCGAGGAAGCGGCCCTGCCCTTCCAGGCATTCCGCCAACGCCAGATGCGTCATCATCGTGCGGCGGGCCTGCCGCGGCTCCTGGAAGCCCTCGCGCTGGCCGTTGCGCTGGAACTCGAGCCAGACCGTAGCGGGCAGGTTGGGGATGGGCGTCTGCGCAGCCTGTTCGGCGGCCGCGATGATGCCCGTGGCCTTCTCTGTGCCGATAGCCTGCCGGATGGCGGCCCAACTTGCGCGATCGGCGGCGGGTGGGAAGGGCGTCTGAGGCTCTGCCGCGCGCAGCGCGGCTTCGATGTCAAAGGCGTTGTAGCGGGATAGCATCGGTTCCTCCTTGAGCATGGCACAAAAACGGCCCTGATTGGCAGGGCCGGCGAGTCGCGATGAGCGCTGAGGTTAAGGTTGAGGCCGAGGTTAAGGTTGAGCGCAAGGTATCGTTCGTCCTTGACCTGATCCTCAGCCTCGGCCTCGCATCCTCAAATCCTCGCCACGGCCCCGCGCAGGGTCAATTGTTCGGCGTAGTGGCAGGCGACGAAATGCCCGGCCCCAGTGTCGCGCAGGGCAGGGGTCTCCTGGCTGCAGCGCTCCTGGGTATAGCGGCACCGTGGGTGGAAGTAGCAGCCGGATGGCGGATGCGACGGATCGGCTACGTCCCCTTCGAGAATGATGCCCTGGCCACGGCTGCTCAACCGCGGGTCGGGTTTGGGCACTGCTGAGAGGAGCGCCTCGGTATATGGATGCTTGGGGTTGACATAAAGCTCCTCGGTTTCGGCCAGTTCCACCAGCTTGCCCACGTACATGACGGCGACACGGTCGCTGATATACTCGACGACGCTCAGGTCATGGGCGATGAAGAGATAGGTGAGCTTGTATTGCTCTTGCAGGTCTTGCAGCAGGTTGAGGATCTGGGCGCGCACCGACACGTCCAGCGCCGACACGCCCTCGTCGCAGACCACGAGGCGTGGGTTGAGCGCCAGCGCGCGTGCGATGCCGATCCGCTGCCGTTCGCCGCCGCTGAATGCGTGCGGGTAACGGTGCATGTACTCTGCCCGCAACCCGCATTGCCGCAACAGCACGGCAACCCGATCTTCGAGAGCCCGCCCGGTGAGTCCCTCGTTCACCCGCAGCGGCTCGCCGACGATGTCGAGCACGTTCATGCGGGGATTCAGCGAGGAATAGGGGTCCTGGAAAATGGTGCGGATTTCGCGGCGATACGGCTTGAGCGCGTTCCGGTCGAGTGCAGCGAGATCCACCACTTCCCCGTCGGGGCGCCGGTAGAGGATCTGCCCGGTCGTGGGATCGTAGGCGCGCAAGATGCAACGGCCGGTCGTCGTCTTGCCGCAGCCCGATTCGCCCACGAGGCTGAGCGTTTCGCCGCTCTTGATCGCAAAGGTGACGCCGTCCACCGCCCGGATATGGCCGACCACGTGGCGCACGAACCCCTTGCGGATGGGGAAGTGCATCTTGAGGTCGTTGACCTCCAGGAGCACGTTGTTGTGGTTGGTTGCTTGGGTCGTCTCAGCCATTGTTTGTCGTTCCACGGTATAGCAGACAGCTCACGCTGTGCCCCGGCCCGATCTGCACTGGTTGAGGCGTCTCACGATCACAGACGCCTTCCATGAAAGCCGTGCAGCGCGGATGGAAATAGCAGCCGCTCGGCCGGCTGAAGGGGTCGGGCACCATGCCCTCGATGGAGTTCAGGCGCTGCCGGGCCTCACGGCCCATCTTCGGGATCGAGCGCAGGAGCGCCTGGGTATAGGGATGCCGGGGATCGTGGAAGATCGCGTCGATGTCGGCGGTCTCGACCACCCGGCCCAGGTACATCACGGCGACATAGTTCGCCATCTCAGCCACCACCCCCAGATCGTGCGTGATCAGCATGATTGCCATGCCAAGCTGCTGCTGCATGGACCACAGCAGCTTGAGGATCTGCGCCTGGGTGGTGACGTCGAGCGCAGTGGTCGGCTCGTCGGCGATGAGGAGGCTGGGATTGCAGGCAATCGCCATGGC
>JALOOE010000207.1 GCA_025454565.1 Anaerolineae bacterium | reverse complement strand
ATCCGCTTATTGATCGCGCCCTTCGACTTGTAGTCCGCCACCCGTATCCGCCCGACCTCCCGCGTGTTGGCGACGTGCGTGCCGCCATCGGCCTGGAGATCGAGCCCGAGAATCTCCACGGTGCGGATCTCCTTGATCCCTTCCGGGAGCAAGTTGATCTTGGTGCGAATCAGATCAGGGATCTGAAATGCCTCTGCCCGCGGCAGGATTTTCACGCGCACGGCGCGCGCCGCGGCGATCTCGGCATTGCACTTGGCCTCGATCTCGCCCACCAGCTCGGCACGCAGGGTGGCAAACTCGAAATCCATGCGCCCCTGCAGCGGATCCATGTTGCCGCCGGTCACCTGGGCGCCGTAATCGCGCCAGACGACGCCGCACAGGATGTGCAGCGCGGTGTGCGTGCGCATCAACGCGTAGCGGCGCGGCCAGTCGAGCGCACACCTCACCCCTGCCCCCTCTCCTGCGAGGAGAGGGGGGTCAGAGGGGCGAGGTCCGAGCCAATGCCAGACCAGGTCGCCCTCCCTCTTCACCTGCGTCACCGGCACTGAGACCTTCGAGGTCTCCGGGACCTTCAAGGTCTGCACGAACGCCAGTGTACCCAGATCGTGCGGCTGCCCGCCCCCGCCCGGATAGAACGCCGTGCGGTCGAGCGCCACGCGGCCAGACTCGGTGTCGACGGCGGCGACGGTGGCGTCGAACTCACGGAGGTAGCTATTGGTTTGATAGAGAAGATCGGTCATGGAAACCCTCCGGTCAGGGCACAGGAGTCAGGGATCAGGGATCAGAAGTCAGGTAGTGTTGGATGCGCTGATTGCTGACTCCTGACCCTTGTCGCCTGGTCCCTGAAAACAAAAACGCCCTCATCCCACCTGGGGACGAGAGCGCAGCTCCCGCGGTACCACCCCGCTTGACGAATGCAGAATGCTGAATGCAGAATGCGGAGAGTTGATCCCTGAAATCCGCACTCGGCACGGACAAACCGCAATCACCCGCTTTGTGAGGCGCCAACACGCCTGTGCACAGTAACGGGCGCATCCCCGGCGACGTCTACTTCGCCAACCCTGGCGGTTCGGGCCGCAGCTCCGGAATGATTTTCGGCGGGTGCTGTGCGTCCGGCTCACACCATCCCGGATTCGCTGGGCAACAACAGGCTCGCCTACTCGTTTCCATCATCGCCTTTGTTGGATAGAGTCTAGCACATCGTCGTCCGGTTGTCAAACGGTTTCCGATGCAGTATACTGTGTTGCGAACAATCGCTACCAGGCTGCAAGGGACTTCTTCCGGCGGTTTCGGTCGCAGCACGCATCCCTGAAAGGTAGTCCATGGCTCAGTCACAGGCCGGAACCGTGCAGCAACGTACCGCGATCCCCCTACCCGACCGCAAGTTCTTCCGCGGGATGTTCACCAGCTACCGCCGGCTGCTGGTGTTCGTCAAGCCATATTGGAAAACACTCCTCGTCGCCGGGGTGATCCTGGTTTTCAACAGCTTGATCGGGCTCGCGCTGCCCTGGATCATCTCGCGCCTGGTCGACACCGCGTTCAATCAGGCCGACCTCACGACGCTCAATCGCGCGCTGGTCGCGCTGCTGGCGATTGCCATCGCCCAGGCCTTCATGGGCTTCGGGCAGACCTATCTGATCGGCCGCGTCGGCGAACGGGTGGTCGCCAACCTGCGCAAGGCGCTGTACGAGCATTTGCACATGATGCCGCTGCGCTTTTTCGCCGCCACGCGCGTCGGCGAGCTCACCTCACGGCTGAGCAACGACGTGATGACCATCCAGGAGGCCGTCACCACGACGATCCTCAGCCTGGTGTCGCAGACCGTCACCCTGATCGGCGGGATCGTCATCATCCTGGTGATGTCGTGGCAGCTCACCCTGGTCATGCTCGCGATCGTCCCGCTGGCTGTGCTCGGCATGATCATGCTGGGCCGCATCATCCGCCGGCTGAGCAAGCAGGTGCAGGACAACCTGGCCGAGATCAACGCCACCGCCGACGAAGCCTTGACGGGTGTGCGCATCGTCAAATCATTCGCGCGCGAGCCCTACGAGGTGGCACGCTACGGCGACCGGGTGGAACAGCTCTACCAGACCTCGATGGAGCGCGTCAAAGTGCGCGCCGTCGTCGGCCCGATCATCGGCTTCCTGGCGTTCTCGGCCACCGCCATCGTGCTATGGGTCGGCGGCCGGCTGGTGATCTCCGGCGAATTAACGTCGGGCCAATTGGTCGCCTTCCTGCTCTACACCCTGATGATTGCCACGCCGATCGGCGCGTTCACGACGCTGTATGCGCAGTTCCAGCAGGCGATCGGCGCCAGCGACCGGGTGTTCGAGTTGCTCGGCACGCCGTCCGAGATGGCAGACGACACCGACGCGCAACCGCTGCCGCCCATCGAAGGCCTGGTCCGCTTCGACAACGTGACGTTCGATTACCAGGATCACTCCGAAGCGCGCACGGTGCTGCGCGAGGTCAACCTGACCGCCAGGCCCGGCCAGGTGATCGCGCTGGTCGGGCCGAGCGGCGCCGGCAAGACGACGCTGGTCAACCTGATCGCACGCTTCTACGATCCGACCGAAGGCAGCATCACCATCGACTGCTGCGACATCCGCCACGTGCAGATGCGCAGCCTGCGCGAGCAGATCGGCATCGTGCCGCAGGAGACGGCGCTTTTCGGCGGCAGCGTGCGCGACAACATCCGCTACGGCAAGCTGGACGCCACCCAGGAAGAGATCGAGAGCGCAGCGAAAGCAGCGAACGCGCACGACTTCATCTCGGCCATGGCGGACGGCTACGACACCCTGGTGGGCGAGCGCGGGGTCAAACTGAGCGGCGGCCAACGGCAGCGCATCGCGATCGCGCGCGCCATCCTGAAGAACCCGCGCATCCTCATCCTCGACGAAGCGACATCGGCGCTGGACACCGAATCGGAGCAGGCGGTGCAGGAGGCGCTCGACCGCCTGATGCGCGACCGCACGACGTTCGTGATCGCCCATCGGTTGAGCACCATCACCAACGCCGACATGATCGCGGTGCTGGAGGACGGCAAGATTGTCGAGCAGGGCACGCACGCCGAGTTGTTGGCCCGCGAGAACGGGCTCTATCGGCGGATGTACGGCCGCCAATTTCGCTGGGAAGAGGAGCCGGCGGCGCCAGCGATCAAGGACACGGCTGAGAGGCAAGCGAGACCTGCGAAATCGGGCTTCGGCATGCGGCTTTCTCTGCCCTTCTTCCGCCGTCCCGCTCGGAGCGACGGCGACGATGTATGACCGCGCTCCACGGCTGCGAGGCGCATTATGTCTTGGTCATTGAATCTTCTTCGTGTCAACGGCATCCCAATTCGCATTCACTTCTCGTTCCTGTTGGTGGTGGCGTGGGCCGTGTACATCGGCTTCGAGGACGGCGGCGCCAATTGGCTCCAGAGTGTTGGCTTCATGGTGGCGTTCGTGCTGCTGCTTTTCCTCTGCGTGCTGCTCCATGAGCTGGGGCACAGCCTTGTAGCCCAACTCTTCGGCGTAAAGGTGGTCGATATCACGCTCTTGCCCATCGGCGGCCTGGCGCGCATGACCAGGATGCCGGATCGGCCCTACCAGGAGTTCGTGATGGCCGCGGCCGGCCCGGCTACAAACATCGCCCTGGCCGTCATCCTGAGCATCGGGGCAATCGCCTGGCTCGGGCCGGGCAGGATAGTAGCGCTGGCGCTCACCCCGGAGTTGCTGGACACCTTCTTATCAGACACCGGTGGGCAGACTCTGCTCGCGCTCTTGATCCTCAACAACATCCTCCTGGCCGTGTTCAATCTCATCCCCGCGTTTCCATTGGATGGGGGCCGGATGCTGCGATCGTTCCTGGCCGCGCTGATCTCGCACCGCCGGGCAACCACCATCGCCTCGTATGTCGGCCAGATGCTCGCGCTTGTGTTGGGCATGTATGCGCTTCTGAACAGCGATTTCTTCGTTGGCTTGGTGGCCGTGTTCATCTTCATGGGCGCGTGGCAGGAGCGGGAACAAGCTCGCCAACAAATCAACATGCAGGGCTTGCGCGTGCGCCAGGCGATGCAGCCGGTCGGACTGCGGCTGCATCCGTTGCAAACCATCGGCGAAGTGGCGGCACAAGCGGCCACATCGCCCCAAACCACGTTTCTCGTGCTCGACGGCGGACGGCTCACCGGTCTTCTGACCCGCAGTGATCTGCTGAGCGCGCTCAACAAACCCGGCCCGACGGCTCGCGTGGGACAGCGCATGCACCGGGAGATCCCTCAGATTGCGCCGGACGCCCCACTGGCGGAGGTGAGCGATCGCCTCGCCGCGGGCCCGGGTGCGGCCATCGTGGTCGAGGCCGGGCAAGTGATCGGCACCCTCAGCCGTCCCGATCTGCAGCGCCTCATCGAAGCGTTGCGCGCGTATCCCGAAGTGTTGCCACGGGAGTAGCATGTCTCAGAGCAGACCACCGCCCGGCAAGCTAAAGCGATGCCGGAACGCCAAAGAGACGTGCCCCGACGCTCAGCCCCAGCCGGGTTGCCTCGCGCATCACGCCCTCGCCCAGCCACTGAGCCGCTTCCCGATTCAAGCCAGCAGTAGCCCGCACCATCGAACTCGACTTCACGCTCTGCACCATGGATCGCGGTGGCAATGCGTTCGGCCACCACTTCCGCCTGCGCATGTGCAAATGTGCCGGCCTTGGGCAGCGGTTTGCCGTTCGCCAGGGTGATCATCGTCGCGTCGCCCACGGCGTAGACGTTATCGTAGCGAGTCTTGAGCGTGTGCTTATTCACCTGCACCCAACCGGCATCGTTCACCAACTGCGACCCTCTCAGCACGGCTGGCGCACGGTGTGGTGGTACGGCTGCCAGGAAGTCAAAGGGCTCCCGCCCGCCGTCGGCGAAAACCAGTTCCCGTGAAGCCGGCTCGATGTGCTGGACCTGGCGCTTCGGGTGCAACTGGATGTTTTTCGCGGACAGCATTTGCGCCACCGCCGCACCCATCGCAGGGCCGGCCACGGGCATCGGCAGGGTCTCCGGCGTAAAAACTTCAACCTGACAGCAGTTGCGGATGCCGCGGCGTCGCAGGGCGTCATCCAACAACATCGCGGCTTCATAGGGCGCGGCCGGGCACTTGTAGGGCAGCGCAGAGACCAGCACGAGGACCCGGCCTCCCTCAAAGCGCTCCAAATCCTGCCAGAGACAAGCCGCCCCATCCAGTGCGAAGAAATTGTGGGCGGACTCGCTGAAGCCGGGCAGGGCTTCCGGCGCCAGATCGGCGCCCAGGGCGACCACCAAGTAATCGTTGTCCAGATCCTGCCCGCCGGCGCGCACGCGTTGGCGTTCCGGCTGCAGCTCCTGCACCTCGGCCAGCAACACCTGCACGCCGGGACGCAGCATCCGGCGCACGTCTTTGGTGATCTGCGCTGGCTGGCGCTTGCCGACCATCACCCATAACAGCGACGGCGCGAAAACGTATTCGCCTCGCTTATCCACGACCACGACGCGATGTTCTGCACCCAGCCGCTGTCGCAACGCATTGGCTACTACGATACCGCCGACCCCTGCGCCAAGCACGACTACTGTCTTGCCAGCCATCAGCTCACTCCCCTTCGTAGCTCCTTTACTTGCTGCGCCAGGAGCGATGCCACTCGATCCACCTCTTCCTGCGTCGTCCATCGCCCCAGGCTAAAGCGCACGGCGCCCAGGGCCAGCTCAGGAGACACGCCCATGGCCAGCAAGACGGCCGAGGGCTCGGTGCGCCCGGCATGGCAAGCCGAGCCGGTGGAGGCGGCGATTTCGGATGTCCGGGCGAGGAGCGCCTCGCCGTCGATCCCGGTGAAGCTCACATTGAGCGTGTTAGGCAACCGCTCGGTGGGATGCCCATTCAGGTGCACTCCATCGGCTTGCGTAGCCAGCCTCTCGTACAGCCGATCCCGTAGGCTGCGCAACCGATTGGCTTGGGCCGTGATCTCCTCGCCGGCCAGGTGGCAGGCCTCGCCCAGTCCGACGATGCTGGCGATATTTTCGGTTCCGGCGCGCCGGCCACCTTCGTGTCCTGCGCCGTGGATTAGTGACTCCAGGCGCAACCCGTGCCGGATGAACAGGGCGCCGACCCCTTTCGGGGCATAGAGCTTGTGCCCGGCTACCGTCAGGAGATCCACGCCTAACTCGTCCACGCGCGTCGGTAGCTTACCCACGGACTGGGCCGCGTCAGTGTGAAACGGGAGGCCGCGTTCGCGTGCGAGATCACCGATAGCCGCGAGCGGCTGCAGCGTCCCTACCTCGTTGTTGGCGTGCATAATCGTGATGAGGATCGTGGTCGGGGTGATCGCCTGCTGCACGTCTTCCAGGCTCACCCTGCCGTACCCGTCCACAGGCAGGTAGGTCACTCGAAACCCGCGACGCTCCAGATAGCGGCAGGTCGCCAGCACGGCCGGATGCTCGATCTGGGTGGTGATGAGGTGATCGCCGCGCGCCTGGTTGGCCTCAGCGATGCCCTTGATCGCCAGGTTGTCGGCCTCGCTGCCGCCGCCGGTGAAGATGATTTCCCCGGGCGCGCAGCCAAGGAGGTCCGCCACCTGGCTGCGCGCCCGGTCGACCGCGGCGTGCGTCGCCAGACCGTAAGCGTGGCTGCTCGATGGATTCCCGAATTGCTCCCGGAAGTAGGGCAGCATGGCCTCCAACACCCGCGGATCAACGGGGGTGGTAGCGTTGTAGTCGAAGTAGATTGGCCCCATGACCTTTCACCTGTTCCTGTGGTCTGTTCTGAGCAAGCGCACCGTTCAGCAAAGGCTGGAACTCGCTTCGCCCATAAGCCTCTGTGCTGTCAGGCCGATCACCTGGAGCGCGTCCCGGCTGCCGCCAGCCAAGCCCTTCTCGAAGTCCCCTTCGCTGACGGCCATCTGGTTGGTGATGTGCGCGAAGCAGACCACGGCCTTGCCTCGCGCCTCGGCAAACGCGTAGAGCGCGGCCGCCTCCATCTCCACGCCCAGGATGCCTTCGCTGGAGGCAAAGGCGATCGCTTCGGCCGTCTCGCGAAAAGGCGCATCGGTGGTCCAGGTGGCGCCGGTCAGCGCGCAGACGGCTGTGCCTGCGAAGGCGCCCTGCAAGCGCTGCAGCAGCGCAGGCTGGAGAGCGCTATAAGATGTCGGCGGCAGATAGTGATAACTTGTCCCTTCATCCCGCAGCGCCCGCTCGATGAGCACGAAATAGGGCGGCGGCCCCGCCGGGACGATTTGGCCGGCGGATGTGATGCTGATGAGCAACTGGCAGCCGGACGCGAACAACTCCTCAGCGACCAGGACGGCGAACGACGCGCCCACGGCATAGGGAATGATACCGCATGCGATGTCCGCAACACTGAAGGCATAGAGCCGGGTGTGGTAGCATGCCCAATGCGGGTGCGGCGCAGCCTGGCCTGTGGCGATGAGATACTGAGTCAGATCGCCATCCGGGTCGAGAATGCAGATGGCCGGGATGGCGCCGTTCGGCACCCCGCGCTGCCGCCGGGCTTCGCGCAAGAGATTGTCGACCGCGAAGACCGACGGTGCGTCATACGCTTTGTGCGCAAGTAGAAGGGCTCGGCAATCTGGCATGTGCTGATCCTTCTTTAGAACACCATAACCTGGTCGGCGGCTGCTGTCCACTGTGTCAGCACCTTCATGTTCCCCGCCTGCACGCCATCGATGAACCGCTCTGGCCCGAGCCCGCGGGCCTCTGAACAGGTCCCTCAGGTGGAGACTTCGCCCTGGCGGGCGATAGATTGCAGCATGCGCTCCACGTTGTAGTAGCCGTTCGGGGTCTTTTGGCCGGCGATGGCGCAGCCGACGCCGTCGCCCATCAGGAACACCTGTACCCAGGCTCCCGACTCCTTGACCAGGTTCATCGCCAGACGCAGCGCGTTGTAGGGGCGTTCGTTGCCGTAGGGCGCATCGTTGATAATGAACAGAAACTTCTTCTTGCTGTCCTCAGCCATGGGTTGCCCTCCTGTTGGGATGGTGTGTGGCGCCGAGTACGCTCATGGGGTGACCACAATCTGTCCCGGCGCGCCGGGCATGATCTCGCCGATGGCCGCCGCCGCGACCCCGGCCTCCTGCAGACGCAGAAGGAGTTCAGTCTCTTTGTTGGCCGGCACTGCCATAAGCAGCCCGCCAGAAGTTTGCGCATCGCACAAGATGGCCTGCGCCTCTGCGGTAATCGCTGCCGCCCACTCCACGAACTGAGCCAGGTAGCGAGCGTTGTTGTGCGAGCCGTCCGGGATCGCGCCTTGTCGCGCCAGGTCCCAGGCTTCCGGCACTACAGGTACGCGCTGCGCGAAAACACTAGCCGCGACTCCGCTCGCGGCGGTTAGCTCGCGCAGATGCCCCAGCAGTCCGAACCCGCTCACGTCAGTGCAGGCATGGACGCCCACAGCCAGCATGACCTCAGATGCCGCCCGGTTGAGCTGGGCCATTATCCGGGTGATCCGAGCAATCGTATCGTCTCGTACCAGGCCGCGATCAATGCCTGTCGTTATGATGCCTGTGCCGAGTGGCTTGGTCAGGATCAGGATGTCACCCGGTTGCGCGCTCGCGTTGGTCACCATGCGCCTGGGGTCAACGACGCCGGTCACAGCCAGCCCATACTTGGGTTCCAGGTCCTCGATAGAGTGACCGCCCCCCAGGGTGGCCCTCGCCTCGATCAGCTTGGCCTCGCCCCCAGCCAGGATCGCCTCCAGTATGCCCATCGGCAGCGTCTTGATGGGGAAGCCGACCAGATTGAGGGCCAGCACCGGTCGGCCACCCATGGCGTAAATATCGGACAGGGCATTGGCTGCGGCGATGGCGCCGAAGGCCCGTGGGTCGTCCACGATGGGGGTGATGTAGTCCACCGTCTGCACGATCGCCAGGTCGGGGGTCAACCGGTAAACCGCGGCGTCGCGGTTACCGGCGAAGCCGCTCAGCAGGTTGGAGTCTTGCGGAGGCGTAAGATGGCGCAGCACCTGCGCCAGATCGGCCGGGCCGATCTTGCAGGCTCAGCCGGCGCCGTGCGAGAGTGAAGTCAGCTTGATGCCAGGATAATCGCTCATGTCGTTGCTCCATTTGACAGTGTAGCAGCTTCGCACCATAATGCAATAGCCAATCGATTATCGAAGCGATAACTTACAATTATAACCATGGACTTTCCACGCCTCACCGTGTTCCAGGCGGCCGCCCGCCGTCTCAGCTTCTCCCAGGCCGCCGCCGATCTGCATCTGAGCCAGCCGGCGGTCTCGAAACACATCGGCCAGCTCGAGGCCGAGCTTGGGGTGAAGCTGTTTCAACGGGCGGGCAATCGGGTCGAACTGACCGACGCCGGTCGCATCCTGGCTGACTACGCTGAACGTGTGGCGACCCTGAACGAGGAAGTACGCCGCGTGTTGGGCGAGCTGGCAGGGGCCAAGCGGGGGTATCTGCGGCTGGCTGCCAGCAGCACCCCCGGCCTGTATCTGCTACCGGAGGCGTTGGCGCACTTTGTTCAGCGCTATCCGGGGATCGAGATCAGTCTGCAATTGAGTAATAGCGATGCGGTAGCTCAACAGGTGCTGCGGGGCGCGGCCGATCTCGGCTTTGTCGGCATCAGGCCGGAATTACCTGGGTTACAGGCCAGGCCCTTTGCCGAAGATCAGATTGTGCTGGCGACACCCACCGACCATCGCCTAGCTCGAGGGGCAGCCTTCAGTCGGGAGCTGCTGACCGGCGAGACGCTGATCCTACGCGAGGAAGGGTCGGGTACTCGACAGGTGGTAGAAGCCGGCCTGGCGCAACTCCAGGTGCGACCGGGTCGAGTGATCGAGATGGCGGGCTGTGAGGGGGTCAAGCGCGGCGTGGCGGCTGGTTTGGGCGTAGGCTTTGCCTCGCGACGCGCCCTGGCGCTAGAGCTCGCCCAGGGCTTGATCTACATCTCACCCATTGTAGAGTTCACATTTCGTCGTGGCCTATACGTCCTCGCACGCAAGGACCGGCGGCACACGCCGGCGGCGCT
>JALOOE010000206.1 GCA_025454565.1 Anaerolineae bacterium | reverse complement strand
CAATCGCCGACCTCCGGGACGATCAAGCGCACCCCTTGACGATCATAGATTTGCTCCACCAGCTTGACACCCTTGCGCACCATCTTCCGATAGATGCTGTAGATGTGCTTGGGCCGGCTTTTGATGGTCGCCTGAATGCCGCTCTTGCTGAGCTCGTCGCGCAGCATATCGCTCATGCGCTGGATGAACGCCTCACGCTCATCCTGATGCTGCGCCAGCGCACGCGAGATATCTTCGTAGGTATCGGGGTCCAGGAATTTGAAGGCCAGATCTTCCAACTCCCATTTGATCCTGTAGATCCCCAAGCGATCTGCCAGCGGCGCATAGATGTCCAGGGTCTCGCGCGCAATGCGGCGCTGCGACTCATTGGGCATGAATTGCAGCGTCCGCATGTTGTGCAAACGATCCGCCAGTTTGATGAATACCACGCGCACATCCTTGCCCATAGCAAGGAACAGCTTGCGCAGGCTTTCTGTGCCTACATCGCGCCGACCGAGCGGCAGCGTCTCCATCACCGCCTTATCCTGCACCACCTTGAACTTCGTGACGCCATTGACGAGGAGTCCCACCTCCGGCCCGAATTCTTCTTCCAGGACGGATACTGCGATCACGGTGTCTTCAGCCACGTCATGCAGGAGCGCGGCGGCGACCGTCGCCGCATCCAGGCGCAGGTCAGCCAGGATACCGGCTACCTCCTCGGGGTGCGTGATATACGGCTCGCCCGACTTACGTTTTTGATCGTCGTGCGCTTTCTCGGCCCGCTCATGGGCGCGCCGCACAAACTCGATATCGGATGGGGAGTAGGTTCTCGGCAAGCGATCCTGAAAAGTATCCCAACTCATAGACTACCCCGGCGTGATGCGTGCTCGCAGATTTTCCAAGAAGCCGATTCCGTGTTATACTCGTGCGTGTTGTGCCCCTATAGCTCAGCGGATAGAGCGCCTGACTTCGGATCAGGAGGCCGCGGGTTCGAATCCTGCTGGGGGTACTGCTACTGTGCTGTACACACTCCTGTCCGTCCGCTGGATCTGATCATACCACGCACCTGGATCACCTGACAACCCGGATGCGCGCGACAGCGCTCGGTTTCCGGCATACCCACCGCCGCCAGTTGGCACGCTGGCTGTGACCAAGCCCCTCTGTCTGATTCCGGCCCGTCCGAGTTGCGCAAGAGTCACGCCATGTGGGGAAGCACCAAAGGGTGTAATCGAGGCACAATCAGAAGTAGAGCGACTTGAGGTACTTGCGCGCAAACTCCGGATGGATCGTCAACTCGACGTACGCCACCTGACGGGCGCGCTGCGCGGCGAGGACACGCCGGGGGACTGAGACCAGCATCTGGCGGGCGCCAGCACCGGCCGCATTCCCTACCTGCTTGAACCGAGCGAGCGGCAGCGGTGGGAACATCCCCGTGCGGACCGTGCTGGCGATATCCAGGTAGGTACCGAAGGCGCCCGCTACGATGAATTCATCGATCTCGCCATGGGAGATGCCGGCTTCGTGAAGCAGGACTTCCACACCGACGCGAATCGCGGCCTTGGCAAGCTGGATCTCGTTGATGTCCTTGCGCGTCACCACGATCGGGCGGCCATGACCCGCGGTGGATGAGCCAGCTAAGACATAATGCAGCACCCCATCCTCATTGCCGACCCGTGGCATCTGCGCGTCAAAGACGCCCTTGCGATTGATGATGCCGGTGCGCAGCAGTTCGCTGATAGCGTCCATGATGCCTGAGCCACAGATGCCCACGGGAGGCCCATCGCCGATGATCTTGAGCAGCGGCTGGCCACCTTCGGTGATCTGCACCCGCTCGATCGCGCCGGGCGCCGCCCGCATTCCATCGCGGATGTGTGCGCCCTCGAACGCCGGCCCGGATGCGCACGAGCAACTCCAAATCCGTCCGCCTTTCGCCAGGGTGACCTCAGTATTGGTGCCGATATCGACCGCCACCACCGTGCGCGCCGTCTCCCAGACGCCAGTGCCGATCGCCATCGCCACATGATCAGCGCCCACGTAGCCGGCGATGTTCGGCGGCAGATGCACATATGCGCCGGACGCAAAATCAAGCCCTAGATCGCGCGCGGGGATATCCAGCGGATCGCTCACCACGGGCACGTACGGGGCGCGGCCCAACTGATCCACGGGCAGTCCTGCAAACAGGTGATGCATCGCCGTGTTGCCCACGATCACCGCATCGGCGATCTGGCTCCTGGCTGCGCCGACCTCAGCGACCAGATCAGTCACCAGCCGATTGAGGGTATCAACCACCCGGGCCTGGAGCGTCGCTCGGCCATCGGCATGCTCAATAGCGTAGCTGATGCGGCTCAGGACGTCCTCGCCGTAGGCCACCTGTGGATTGACCGCGCCGGCTTTGGCGAGTGTGCGCCCTGTGGATAACTCCACCAGATAGGCAGCGATCTTCGTTGTCCCGATATCCACCGCCAGCCCGAGCAACGGCGCGCCGGTCGGCACGATGGCCACGACCTCGTCGCGCTCCTCAGTGCCCTTTATCGCCCCATCGGGCACGGCCAACCGCGTCCGGCGCACGCCAAGTCGCGCCGACCACTCCTGTGCCCGCAACTGCCCCGATAGATCGCGCAGCAGCGCGTGAGGGAAAACCGGTCTTGCACCATCGATGGCTTCCACCGCGTCCTGGAGGCGCGTGGCGTCGGCCCGCAGATCCTCCAACGTAGCCGGATCGACAGTTATGTCAATTTCTGTCACGAGCGGGGCAGAGGGATGCTCGGTCTCCCGGCCCTCCAACTGCAGACGCTGTTGCGTGGCTAGTGAGTCCGGCGGAATCTCGACCTTGACATCGGTCAAGGGGATAGTCTGGCAAGCCAAACGGAAGCCGGCTGCCAGTTCATCGGGGCGAATTCCCTCCTGCTCCACCGTTGTAGGCGCAGTGACGCGGCCCGTCAGGGGGCGCACCAGGCAAGTGTAGCACCACCCCTCTCCCCCGCACACTGCTACCATCTCGATGCCAGCGGCACGCGCTGCGTCAAGCAGTGTCTGCCCGGCGGCGATGTCCACCCGCCGGCCAATCGGCTCCAGGTCGATTTGCAGCGTCGTATGATCTGCGTTGGCGCCCATATCTTAGCTCTCGTGCTGGAACGAAGATTGTGGCTGAGGCTGAGGGCGAGGCTGACCCAGCCTTGCCCTCAGCTTCGATCGGTGTAGCGGCATGTATCGCGCATCGAGCAGAAATCACAGCTTTGGCCAGCGCGATCGATATCGCGCCCCAGGCCGACGACCAGCGAGAGGGATTTCAGCGGCCGCATGATGCTGCCGGGTCCCAACGAAACGCCGATCTGACTGGCGTCGATCAAGGAAAAGATCTGTTTCTGGCCCTCTTCAAGGGGCCAACCGATCATGCCGGGGTTGAGTGGGATACTCGCCTTCAGCCCGTCGGCGGCTGCGACCGACTCGAAATGGCGACAGGCGGCCTCGCCCAGCGCCTCGGCTGCCGCGGCCGCGAGACCCTCGAAGGCAAGCGCCTGCACCGGATCGGTCTGGAATAGCTCGGAGATGGTGTTCGCCAGTCCGTCGCCGACGGTGCACACAGCAACGATGACCTCGCTGGTCGCGGCCAGATGGCTGGCGATCAGCGAGCCGAACAGCGTGCCGCCTCCAGCCAACACCAGCCGCTCATGACGCAGTCCAACCACCGGGATACGTTGGTAGAGCACCACCGGCGCCAGCAACGGACGGCCGCGCTCGATGACCTCCTCGGCAGCCGCCACCAGTTTGGGGCGACGGCCGCGGATGATCGCCGGATCGGCCCCTTGGCCCCAGAGGACTTTGTCGGCGTCGAGGGTGAGTTCCCAGTCTCTCAGCACCGGCATCGCTTACCTGGCCTCCGGCGGATGTTGGCGGAAGAACGAGACCCACCGCTTCGCATATGTGTCGCGGCCCAGGAGCAGGTCGGTCGCCCGGATCGTCGCGCTAAGCTTCATCGGATCGGTGATCACACAGGTCGCGCCCTGGCCGATAGCCAGCGCCAGGAATGCCTGATTGATGGTGGGTCGATCCGGCAGGCCAAACGAGACGTTGCTGGCGCCGAGATTGATGTTGACGCCGAATTTCTCGTGCACCAGTTGGATCGTCTTGAGCGTGATCGCGGCCGCGTTGCTGTCGGCGCCGACCGTCAGCACCAGCGGATCGATCACGATATCCTCGATCGGGATACCGATGCGGGTAGCGCGTTCGATGATCTTGCCTGCCAGCGCCAGGCGTGCCTCGGCGGTGGCGGGGATGCCGTCGTCGTCCATCGTCAGGCCGATCACTGCGGCCCCACGATCCTTCACCAGCGGGAGGACCCGCTGCAACGACTTCTCCTCGCCGTTGACGGAGTTGACCAGCGGTTTGCCAGGCGCAACCGGCAACGCGGCGGCGAGCGCCTCATGGTTGGGGCTGTCAAGGCAAAGCGGCGCTTTGACCACTGAGCTAACTAACTTCACGACTTGGGGCAGGAGTGCAACCTCGTCGACGCCGGGCACCCCGACGTTGACATCCAACACATCGGCGCCCCACGCCATCTGCGCCGTCGCCAACTCGATCACGAGGTCGAAGGCACGCGCTTCCAACGCCGCCGCCAATTTCTTGCGGCCGGTCGGGTTGATCTTCTCGCCGATAACCACCACAGGACCGCCGTAGCGGATCTTGACCTGGGCGCCAGCGGCATGCAGAACCGTTTCCATTTCGTTGAATCCTTTACGCGGATTGGCCCTACGATTCCCCCTTGGTATAGGGGCGGCCCAGCACCTCCGGGGCCGCGCCGCGGCCGGTGCGGAACCACAGCACAACCAGGGTGAGCACGTAGGGCAACATCAGCAGAAACTCGTAGGGGATCGCGCCTGAGCCGCGGCCAATCTGGCTCAATGCCTGGATGCGGTACTGCACCGAATCGGCCAGCCCAAAGAGCAGCGCGCCGAAGAGCGCCCGACTGGGCTGCCAGCGGGCGAAGATCACCAGCGCGACGGCGATCCAGCCGCGGCCGCCCATGATCCCCTCGCGGAACATGCGCAACTGGACGACCGTCAGGACTGCGCCGCCGAGCCCGGCCAGCGCGGCGCCCAACAGGATCGCCGCATACCGTGTCCGGTTGACGCTCAACCCGGAAGTCTCACCGGCCGCCGGGTTCTCGCCCATCGAACGGATGCGCAATCCCCAGGTGGTGCGAAAGAGCAAAAACCAGACCAGTACCACCAGGAAGACGGTCAGATAGACCGTCGCGTCGTGGCTGAACAGGATAGGGCCAAGCACGGGGATCGAGCTCAGCACAGGGAAGGCGACCGGCGTAGTTGGCGATCCCCTGGCCGAAAACCACCAGCGTCACCCCGACGATGACCTGATCGGCCCGCAACGTGACGCTCAGCCCGGCCAGGATCAACCCCATCAGCATCCCCGCCACCATACCGGCGCCCAGCCCCAGCCAGGTGCTCACGCCGGCCAACGGGCCGCTTTGCAGGTAGTAGGCGACCATGAAACCGGTCACGCCGCCCATCACCATAACGCCTTCGAGACCCAGGTTGAGCACGCCGGAGCGCTCGGTGATGATCTCCCCCAACGTCGCCAGCAGGATCGGCACGGCGAGCCGGATGGCGGCGGTCGCCAGCGCCACGACAAAAGCCCAGTTGAGGATCAGGCTCCAGTCCACTGCTTCACCTCCTGTGCACCAGGGCGTCGGCGGCCAGCACGCAGAGCACGACAATCGCCTGGATCGCAGTGGCCAGCGCATCTGGCAGGCCATAGACGACATGCATCGTCTGTGCGCCGATCGTCAGCGCAGCGAAGAAGAGCGCGGCGATCGCCACGCCCACCGGATGCATCCGACCCAGCAGCGCCACCAGGATGCCGCTGAACCCATACCCGCCGGAGATGTCGCCTTTCAGCCGTGTGTGAAGCGTGCTCACCTCGATGATGCCTGCCATGCCGGCCAGTGCGCCGCTGAACGCAAGGGCAAACAGGATGATCCGCTCCACGCTGATGCCCGCATAACGCGCCACGCTGGCTCGCGAGCCGACGGCACGCAGCCGGAAACCGAGCGGCGTGGACCACAACAGGGCGTAGACAATCGGGATGAAAAGGAATGCCAGAAGCACGCCCAGATGAATCCGGTTGCCCAGGAGCACAGGCATATGCGCAGCCTCAACGAACTGCGCACTTTCGGGCAGATAGCCGCCCGGCTGCTGCAGCGGCCCGCGCGCCACATACTGCACGAGCAGGATGGCGATGTAGTTGAGCATGAGGGTGGAGATGATCTCGCTCATGCCCCGGCGCACCTTG
>JALOOE010000205.1 GCA_025454565.1 Anaerolineae bacterium | reverse complement strand
CTCTACGGCATGCGGTTGGTCGAGGCCGAGCGCGAGGGGCGGATCATCCTGCTCTATCACACCATCGCGATGGCTGTGGTCGCCATCGAAACGTACCTGATCACCGCGCTGGTGCGGATGAAGCCGCAGCAACAGGCCAACATCAACGCGACGATCACGATCGGCTACATCACCTCGTTGGTCTTCGGGCTGGCGTTCGGCTATTTCGGCCGCAATTTCGTGTTCCACGGGCTGTTCATCACCGGGCAGGCGCTGGTTTTCTTCGCCGGGCTGCAACTGGCGGCTGCGCTGTGGCCGTGGCGCAGCGAATACCACGTCAGCGACCCCGAATACGCACACACGAAGCGCGGCGTCAGCGTCGAGCGCCTCGCCTTCTTCACCATGGCGGCTGCGACTCTCGGTTCGGTATTGTTTGGCGCCGTACCGGGATCGCTCTTCGGCCAGGGCTTCAGGACGTTCCTGGCCGAGGACATCATCCGCTTCCCCGTCAAGTCGCCGCTGCAATTGGCGATCATCGGCCATCTCCACATCATGCTGACGTTGATCGCCATCGCCTTGACGCTGATCCTGGGCCGCTGGTTTGATTTCAAGGGCCGCCTGCATAAGATCGCCATGCCGCTGATGATCGTCGGCACGCTGATCATCACGGCCGGGGTGTGGGCGGTGGTGCCTTTCAAGCCGATTGCGCACATGATCATCAATATCGGCTCCTTCCCCGTGCTGCTGGCGTCATGGTTGCTGGTCTACTATGGGTGGCGCAAGATCGTGCGAGAACGCCTGGCGCAACTTGGCATCGAACGCGCGCGTTTCGGCAAGAAGCTGTCCGCGTTGCTGCACGATCCGCTCAAGTTCGGTATGCTGTGGCAGATGATCTTCATGAACTTCGTCGTGACCGCCATCGGCATCTTCATGGCGATGCGGCTGAAGGCGATCCGGCTCTGGCCGCTGCGCGAGGAGCAAATCGCGCTGACCGGCCACTGGCACATCCTGGCTGGGATCATCGCCACTATCATTCTGCTGCTCTACGCCGACATGGTTGGGTTGAAGGGTAAGGCGCGGCAATGGTTCGGCTGGATCGTCATCATCGCCTCCGATATCGCCTTCGCCTCAGTTTCGCTCTACGAGACCAAGCGCCTGTTCGTGAGCGAGGCCGAGCAACAGCCGCTCGTGGATATCACCATGATCATCGCCGATGCGGGGTTGGCGATCACCCTGATCGTGTTGGCCGCGCTGATGGTCTGGCGGCTGGTGGATCTCTTCAGGCGCAACGGCCGGTGGGCAAAAGAGGCGTCCGAGGCCGACCTGGAGGCGCCACGATGAGAGACGACAGACGATGGCTCGCCGCGATCCTCATCTTAACCTTAACCTCAGCCTCAATCATGCTCACCGGCTGCGCGGCGCCGGTGGCGACGGCTGCGCTGGCAAACGTCGAGACGGGGGTGGATCCTGCGGCCTGGACGAAGGTTCCTGCGGGCGAGTTTGTCCTTGGGCAGCACGAAGATGCCGGCATGGTGGCAAAGCCTTACGAAATCATGCTCACCGACGCGACCAATGACCAATATGCTCGCTACCTCAACGAGGCGCTGGCAAAGGGCACAGTCAAGATTGTGGGAGACCAGGTGGTCGGCTATTACCCTGGCGATGTCTTCCACGAGCACAAACACGAGAAGGAGATCAAGGCCGGTGATTGGTTGCACGTGCCGCTTAACGACCCCAGCTTGCGGCTCACCTTTGAGGGCAAAACGTTCGGCGTCAGGCCCGGCTATGAAAACCATCCGATGACCGTGGTCACCTGGTTCGGCGCGCAAGCGTACTGCGAGTTCTATGGCTGGCGGCTGCCGTCCGAGTTGGAGTGGGAGAAGGCCGCACGTGGGACCGATAACCGGCCGTTCCCCTGGGGTCACGAGATCATGCTCAACAACGCCAACTTCTACGCCAGCCGTGATCCATTCGAGCGGCTTGCGGGAAAACAGGGTGACACGACGCCTGTCGGGTTCTACAACGGCAAAACCTACGACGGCTATCAGACCGCCGACAGCCGCAGCCCCTACGGCCTTCACGACATGGCCGGCAACGTCTGGCAGTGGACCGCCGATCTGCAGGAGGGGATTCACGACCGCTGGCTGCGAGGTGGCAGTAAAGACAATTATGGGTATAATCTACGCATCTGGGAGCACAACAGCGCCCGGCCCGACTACGCCAGCCCGAGCGTGGGGTTCCGGTGTGCAAGATGATGGGTGAGTAGATAGCGAAACAAGTAGACAAGGGTACAGCGAAATGGCTGCGCTTCGTTCATCATTCATCATTCTGCATTCTGCATTTCGTCGCTACTGGCCGCTGATCAAGAGCCTCCAAACCGGCCTGCTCCTGGCGACCGGGATTGCAGGCTATCTGAGCGCGCATAGCCCCAACGGTGCATGGCCCACCTTTTTCGGGATGATCGGCAGCCTGTTCCTGGCCATCAGCGGCAGCACCGTGCTGAACATGGCCTATGATCGCGACATTGACAGCGTAATGAAGCGGACATGCTGGCGGCCGCTGCCATCGGGCCAGGTCAGCATGCGCGAGGCGGTGCTTCTGGGCACTATCCTTTCGGCGCTCGGCGTCGGCTGGGCGCTGGCGCTGGCACCGCTCTATGGCGCCGTCGTGTTCGCTGGACTTTTTTTCGATGTTGTGGTGTATACTGCCTGGCTCAAACGTCGGACACCCTACGCGATCCTGATCGGTGGGCTGGCCGGTGGGATGCCGGTGCTTGCGGGCCGGGTGCTGGCAATCGGCGATATCGACGCCGTGGGCGTGATGCTGGCGTTGGGCGTGCTCCTCTGGATCCCGACGCACATCATGACCTTCTCGATGCGTCATTTCGATGACTATCGGGCCGCGGGCATTCCGACATTCCCGGCCGCGCACGGTTTCTACGCGACGCGGGTGATGATCGCGATCTCCAGCCTGGCGGCCGCGTTGGTGATGGCCGGCGTGGCGGCGACCATCGGCGTGCAGACAGGCCTGATGTGGCTGCTGGGACTGCTCGGCGCCGGTCTGCTGGCGTTGGCGATCCTGGGCGTGGCGCGCCCCTCGCCGCGGGCGAGCTTCGCGCTCTTCAAGTACGCATCCGTGTATATGTTAGGTGCGATGCTGATTGTGGCGCTGTGACGATGGACGATGGTAGGTCGGCGCTGATTGGCGCTGTTGACCGTCGTCTAGCGTCCATAGTCGGGTTTCGATAATGAAAGGGATCAAAGATGACCTCTCAACCTTCCACCGGCGGACGGGTCCTCCGCATCATCGCCATCATCTTGATGGCCGGGGCAACCGTTTTCAATTTGTTGGGCGGGATCGGCACCTTCTGCGTGGCGTCGAACCCGATGGCGTGGGGGCCGTCGATGGCGAAACTGGCATCCTATCAGTGGCTCTACGTCTTTCTGATGATCGCGGCCATCGTTGTCTCGGCCTGGGGCATCGTCGTCACGATCGCCCTGGCCCGCGGCAAGCCGCACGCGTATCGCGACGCGCTGATCGTGCTCGTGATCAGTATGGTTCTGGCCGGCGTGCAGACCTTCGTCTCGATCGCGTTGCGCGGCAAGGGGGCGCCGCAGAATATGCGCTTCTATCTCACGGCGCTGGTGTTGATCGTCTTTCTGCTGCTGCGATTGCCGCCTCTCTGGAAGCTGATCGACGGCTTTGCGCCCAGCGGAAAGCGCGATGTTGCGACGCCTGCAGGGCTGGCCGCATTCTGGGGCGGGCTGATTGCGCTGACGACGCCGCTGTGGGCCGCTCCGACGCATGTCGGCCCCGACGGCGCCCAGTGGGTGAATGTAATTCGGATGCCGCTGTTGTTGGGCGGCGCGCTCCTGATGCTGGCCGGCATCAGCGTCCTGGTGTGGGCCGGGCGGACCTCGTCCCGACCCGCCAATCGGTCTCGGCTGGTTGAAGAAGCCGAATAGGGGGATACATGCATGGATGAACCGATACGCGCACCTGAAGCACCGCCTCCCAAGCCCGGTCGCGCTTCGTTCGCGAGCTTTGCACCTTTATGGGTCTGGCTGGTCTTGGCCGGGCTATTCGGAGGCATCGTCGGTCTGGGCGGCTTCACGGTGAACTACGCTCAAGGGCTGTCATATCTGACCGACGACCCGAAAGCCTGCGCCAACTGCCACATCATGCGCGAGTATTACGACGGCTGGAATCGCGGCTCGCACAAGCACGTGGCGGCTTGCAACGATTGTCATGCGCCGCATGATAATGTGGTGCACAAATACGCCATTAAGGGCATCAACGGCTTCCGACACAGTTATGCCTTTACGACCGGCAACTTCCCGGAGCCGATCCGCATCACCGAGATGAATCGTGATGTGACCCAGCACGCCTGTCTGACCTGTCACGCCGATCTGACCGTGGCAATCAGCCATGACGATGACCCGAATCCGACCGATTGCCTGCGCTGTCACGCCGGGGTCGGTCATGGGAAATGAGCTAGAGACGAGAGCTAGAGACGAGAGATAGAGGCTTGAGCGGCCTCAATCATCTGGAGGAGCTGCTATGACATCTACACCTGTTCCATCCGCCCCGAAGCCGCGTCGCCGCTGGCCGTGGGTGGTCCTGGCCTTTGTGGTCGGGTTCGTCCTGTTGGGCGGCCTGGCGTTTCTGCTGACGAACATCATGTCGCGCAAGGCCGAGGCGGTCGAATACCCGCTGAAAGTCGTCCAGATCGGTGAAAAGGAGCTGGACCCCGCCGTGTGGGGCAAGAATTTCCCGCGCGAGTACGACTCTTTCATGAAGACGCAAGACCGGACCATCCAGACACCCTACGGCGGTTCGAAGCCCTGGGACAAGCTGGAAAAGTTCCCGGCGCTGAAGCGGATCTGGGCGGCGATGCCGTTCAGCGTGGACTACAACGAGGAGAGTGGCCACTATTACGCGCTCAGTGACCAGAAAGAGACCCAGCGCCAGGTTGTAGCGAAACAGCCGGCCGCATGCGCCAATTGCCACGCCGCCGAGGCCCCGCTGCTCATCGAGCAGATGGGTTGGGAGAAGTTCAACAGCACGCCTTATTCGGAAATCTCTGGCACGTTGCACACGGGTTCCTCGTGTCGAGATTGCCACAACCCCGATACGATGGAATTGTGGATCAGCCGGCAGGCGTTCAAGAACGCGATGGAGGCGCGCGGCGTCGATCTGAGCAAGGCCACGCGCCAGGAAATGCGCACCTATGTATGCGCCCAGTGCCATGTTGAGTACTACTTTAAGGGCGACAACAAAATCCTCACGTTCCCCTGGAGCAATGGGCTGAAGATCGAGGAGATGGAGAAGCACTACGACGAGTACGGCTTCAAAGATTGGACGCACAAAGAGACCGGCGCGCCGATGCTCAAGACGCAGCATCCCGAGTTCGAAATGTGGAGCAGCGGGCTGCACGCACGCTCAGGCGTCGCCTGCGCTGATTGCCACATGCCCTA
>JALOOE010000204.1 GCA_025454565.1 Anaerolineae bacterium | reverse complement strand
CCTGCTGGACGCCGCGCATTTCCGCATGGCGCCCAAAGGCGGTTTTGTGCGCGAGCGGTTGGTGGACGAGAAGGTTGTCTTGGCGTGAGTGCGCTGCGCAGCGGCAAATGGTGTTCGTCAACGGTTAGCGGTAGGGGCGAAGCATTCCCCGTTGAATCTGCCGCAACACGCAATAGGCGCCTGATGTGCCATCTCCGGTTACGGCAGGTGTGTGTGGGAATGCTTCGCCCCTACTTGAGACAGGGATTCCGAATCCCCGGCGCAGATGCGTAGTTGCATTTTGTACATGCGAGCGGGGGACGCTCCCCCAGGGTGGATGCGATGGCCGAGTTGTTGGTGGCTGGCGACAGCGATATGCCCAATGCGGTGAGCATGTACCTGCGCGAGATGTTGCCTCAGGAGTACACCGTGGTCTCCGAGCCAACGGTGCACCGGCGCCTGTTCGACGCGGTCGTCGTGGGGCCGAACGGACTGGTCGCATTGCAGGCGACCGACGGCATCCCCGGCGATGTGCTCACCGCTCCCGCCGACCCGGCCGCCTGTGGCGACATCCGAGCGCTGCAAGCGTTCGTGAGTGAGGAGTTTCCTGCGCTGCGGCCGGCCTACCGTCAGTTCGCAGTCGAGCGCGATCCGACATCCCCCCTGCCGCTCTGGAAGGTCGCGGCCGCGGATCCCGCGGGATCCAGTTCGCTGGCGGACGCAATCGCGGCGGACGCGCCGGCCGATGCGGCCCTGGCCGATGAGATCGTGCGTGACGCGCTGGCCGTGGCGCTGCGCGATCGCCGGCTCACCGCTTCGCAGCAGACCACACGGCCCTTCGTGTTCCGCTCCAGCCGGCTGTTAGGTCTGAGCGCGCAGGCGTGGAGCATCCGGGAGGCCGTGGCCATCATGGACCGGCGCCCGGACGATGGGATCTATCACCTGACCAACGGTACACTGGAGCGCTGGCTGCGCGATGAGGGGGCGCCGCACCTGGCGCAACTGGCCCACGATGCGGTGCTCGAGGGCAAAAACGACCGGCGGCGCGCCCTGGAGATCTTCCTGGTGGGGACGGACCTGGTGTCTCGGCCTGCGCTGGTGATCCGGCCCAAGGTCCTGGATCTGGGCTACGTGCTCAACGGCGCGCCGGTTGCGGGGTTGTTGCGCCTGCAACATGGCCGGGGACGCGGCTATCTGTTCGGCTCGCTGGCTGCGGGAGAGACATGGCTACGTCTCGATCCGAAGGAGTTCGCCGGCCGATCGACCGACATCGTCGTCTCGGCCGACACCAGCCTGCTGCCGATCGTGACTGAACCCGTGCGCGCCCACCTGCTGATCGACGCAAACGCCAGTAAAGAGCCGATTGCTGTGCCCGTGCAGTTTCACATCGCGACGACGCCGGCGCGCTTCAATCGCATCGCGCTGCGTCCATTGGCCGGGTTGGCGGTGGCAGGAGCGTTGGGCATTTTCATCGGTCTGCTGTTCGGTATCGCGGGAGTGCCCGCGCCGTTGCTCGGTGGTGCGGGGCCGCTGTTCAGCGGTGCGGGGCCGCTGCTCGGCGATACCCTGTTCTGGGTCGCTGCGATTGGCTCGCTCTGGGCGCTGCTCGGGGTAATCCGCGGTGCGAAACAGCCGCAAGCCTGGCCTGTTCGCTATGCTACGGTGCGTTGGCTCCGGCGCATTCTGATGTGGGCCGGCGCGCTGATGGGCATCGCCGTGCTGGCGGTCTGGGGCTGGATGCGCGACAGCGACATTTCGCTTGTTTTGGCCGCGCTGGGCGGCTTGGCCGCCGGCATCCTGCCCGCAACGATCGGTGAAGTCCAGGCCGCCGGCGCACTGGACAATCCGGCGCTGCTCACCGGGCGATATCGGGCAATGGGGTCGGTTGTGCGGACGGCTGCCGGTGTGCTCCTGTTAGTGGCCTTCCTCAGCGCGCCGCGCCTGGTCGTACCGACGCTCGAAAGTCCGACTGGTCGCGAGGCGTTGCGCACGGTGCAAGTCCAGACCGAGGGTCACTGGCAGCGGCTGAACGAAGGCGTTGGCGGGCTGGTGACGCGACTCTATCTGCGCTATTACGATCGTCGCGTGCCGATACAGCCGACACCTGCGCCGAAGGCTGAACTGGGTGATCTGCTTGGTTCTCTGCGAGCTTTGCGCTGAGGCCCGGCATCATGGTTCCGTTTCGGGTGTCTGTCACATTGAGGCGGGGAAAGATGCGTATCCGTCGTGAGCAGGGCCAGAGTCTGGTGGAGTTGGCGCTGGTGATGCCGATGTTGGTGCTGCTGATCGCAGGCATTGCCGATCTGAGCGGCGCCTTCGGCACATTGGTCTCCGTCGTCAACTCCTCCCGAGAGGGCGCGCGTTATGGGGCGCGTTATCCGTTTGACACATCCGGGATGCGGGCCGCTGCGCTGGCGGAGACGACGCTGACCGGCTGCACAGTGTCCTCCATCGTGGTCAGCACCTCGGTGCGGGTCACGGTGCGCTGCCCCTACTCGCCGATCTTGGGACAGATCAGCGGCATTCAGGATCCGATATGGCTGCAGAACACCACCGAGATGCGACGAGAAGGCTTGTAACTCATGGGTGAGAGGGAGATTTCCAGATGAAAGCACGATTCTTCAGCATCATCATGTTGATCGGGGCGCTGCTCTTGACGGGCGTGGGCGGGCGGAGCGAGGCAGCGCCGCTGCGGTCAGCGCCGTTGGCCTCTAGCGCACCGGCACGGCCCGCGTCGTTCGATTGCGCCAATGTCACCCAGATTCCGTTGGCGGAGTGCAATGCCCTGGTAACACTTTATTCCACCACCAACGGGTCGAACTGGTCGAACACGAACGGCTGGCTTGCCACCGACACCCCCTGCACCGATTGGCATGGCGTGACGTGCAGCGGGGGGCATGTCACCGAGCTTCGGCTGGGCGGCAACGCGCTGGTCGGCTCGATCCCGCACGACGTGCACCATCTGAGCAACCTTACGGTGCTCGACCTGAGCTTCAACAAGCTGACGGGATGGATCCCGAGCGTGCTGGGCGACCTGATCTCACTTACCACTCTACGTCTGGGCTACAACACCGGTCTGACGTGGCTGATCCCCTGGGAGCTGGGCGCGCTGACGAATCTGCAGGAGCTCAGCCTAACAGGGTGCAACTTGTTCGGCCCGCTTCCGTCCAGCTTTGCCTACCTCACTAACTTGACATCGCTCGACGTGAGTTTCAACTATTTGAGCGGGGGCGTCAGCGTTGTTGGCGGTCTGCCCGCACTAGAAAAACTCTACCTGCGCAATAATCAGTTGCGCGGGCCATTGCCAGGCGGGTTGAAGGATCGGCCGATCACCGAGCTCTTCTTTGAGTCCACGGCCCTCTGTGAGCCAGCCGATGCCACCTTTCAGACCTGGCTGACCGGACTGGAAGCGGGCGGCAATCTGGGCCGCACCAATGTTGCCTGTGGCGCCACGGCGGCGGCCGTTTCGGTGACCCGCAATGCGAACGATCTCGTGAGCTCCTGGGCGCACGAGGTGCCGAACACAGCGTATAATGTGCACCGCGACCTGGCGCCCTACTTCACACCGTCTGCCGTGACCAAGCAGACAACATTGCCGCCGGCCCCCACGGGCGTGTACACCGACACGGGCGCACTCGCCGCCCCCGGGAACTACTTTTACATCGTGCAGTCCCAATACAACGACTTGAGCGCCGATTCCAACGAAACGGCTCAGTTCACATATGAACTGAAGCGCGGCAACTAACTTGTCAAAGTATAACTTCCTGCTCTGGCCGGTCTCCGACCGAGCCAGAACGGGAACTTGTTTCTTGACACGCCCTAAGTCGACCACCGTCTGGTATGCAAAGTGCATTGAAACGCACTGCGTTCCGTAGCGGCAACCCGTTTCGACAGGTTCGGGCCGTGTCCGCCTATGGTTTCAACCGTGGGCGGCGGACTCCGAGAATGGCAGATGTGCACCAAGCGCCTCCAGTGGGTGCCTGGGCGGGCACAAGGCCCTACACTACCCAATCAAATGACCGCTTGGCGCACTACGAGTGCGTCGGATCGGATGTGAGGTGCTATGATGATGAAGCGTATCGGACGAGAAGAGAGCGGGCAAACGCTGGTCTATGTAGCCTTGTCCCTAGTGACGTTGCTGTTGTTTGTCGCCCTGGCCATCGAAGCCGGCCACCTGTATGCGGAACGGCGGCGCATGCAGAACGCGGCCGATGCCGGTGCGCTTGCGGGCGTGCGCGAGCTGTGTCTCGGCAGCGCTGCGCCGACCGCCGTGGCCGTCGCGCGCACCTATGCGGTCACAAAGAACGGCGCGACCTGGGCTACGCCGGTGGCGTCCGGGCAGTCACTAACTGTCAATGCGCTGGAGAACGTCAACCTGTTCTTCGGAGGACTCGGCGGCATTGTCCCCGTGTCGATGACGGTGGGGGCGAGTGCTCGCGGCCTTTGCCAGAGCACCACGAGTGGCTGTATGACCTGGCCGATCACCGTCAAGAAGACACAGTACGATGAGCGAGCTGAGACGTGTCTCCCCCCTCCCGACGGCACAGGTATAGGTCGAACGATCTACATTTCGTTCGACAATTTCGACTGCGATCCGAGCAAGTACGTCTGCGACGACATCTTCACCGGCGGAGACGCCAACTCCCAACGCGGGTGGTATTCAGTCGATCCCAATAGCTGCAATGTGCCTTTCCTGCGTGGCGCGCTCAACGGGGGCTACCCGCAGTTTCCGATCACCGTCGGGAGCTGCGTGGGGGGGGACAGCGGCGAAAAGATGGGCGTCATCGGCGGGTCCAACGGCAAGGAGATCGCTGATTGGCTGGCGTCGCACACAGACCATCGGGTCCTGATTCCGCTGTACAATTGCCGCGGCGGCAACGGGCCGGGGGCCGATGGCGGCTGTCCCTGTCAGAAGCCCGGTAGCTGCCAGGGCGGTTATCATGTCGGTGGGTTCGCTTGCATCGAGATCATGTCATGGCAAAAGAGCTATGATGTGCCGCGGCAACCGGGGAACTCGAAGAAAAAGGCGATCGGGGCCATCGAGGCGAGAATCCGGTGCGATTGCACGTCGCTCTGTGGTCAGAAGGGCGGCACCCCTGTCCCGGGCGACACCCTGATCCCGGCGCTGGCACACTGATAGCGGGCTTTTTTGTGAAACTATCAACTCGTGGTACGCTAACGGCCATGCTCACCAATCGTTTCACTGGCTATAGCCCGGTCGCATGTCCGAGCTGAATCTGCTCGGCGCGGCGTCGTTTGGGTTGGTCGTCCTGCTCGGCTGGCTGGCGGGTGGCATCGGCAACTGGGCGGCCGACGTGCTGCCGCGCCGGCCGGCGCCCGCGCCGGCCGGCGGAGACGGGCGCGTCTTCTGGCACTATTTGACGCTGTTCTGGCGCCCCTTTCGCCACGGCATCTGCCCGCACTGCGGCGAGCCGCGCCCGCTCCGCGCCCCGCTGCTGGAGCTTGCCACGATGGCCGCATTCGCTCTCGTCTGGTGGCGGTTCGGCGCCACGCCGGTGCGGGCGGGAGTGACTTGCCTGTACGCGGCGTTCCTGCTCACGGTGGCCGTAATCGATCTGGAGCATCGCCGCGTGCTCAACGTCATGTTGGCGCCCGCCGCGCTCGTCGCGCTGTTCGCCAGCCTCCTCCCCGGCCCGCCGAGCGTGCTCAGCGCCGTGCTGGGGGGCGCCGCCGGCTTCGGGTTTTTCTTCCTGATCGCGCTCATCGGCCGCGGCAAGATGGGCGCCGGCGACGTCAAGCTGGCGGGCGTCATCGGGTTGATGCTCGGCTTCCCGGCCGCGATCACCGCGCTGGTGATCGGCATCTTTCTCGGCGGCGCGGCCGCCATCATCCTTCTGATCACCCACCGGGCCGGCCGCAAGAGCACTTTCGCCTATGCCCCCTATCTGGTGCTCGGCGCGCTGGTGATGCTGCTCATGCGATAAGACTTTCTGCCCTGAATTCTTATGGGTCTAAAAAGACCTCCGAGACGCCATCTCGGAGGTCTTTTTGTGTTCGGCGCATAGTGGTGATGTGCGCGAGGGCCCATGTGGGAACGCGTTGGGACAGGCAAGCCCCCTCAGCGCATCAGATCCATAACCTCACCGGCTGCGCAAGATCAGCGGCAGCCGCAAATAGTGGGTCTTGGGTCCGGGGGTTTCGGGCGTCGGGCTTGGCGTATTTGCCGGTGTCGGACTCGGCGTAGCGCTTGGCGTATTGCCGGGCGTCGGACTTGGTGTGGTGCTTGGCGTCGGACTCGGCGACGGCTCAAGCGGACTCTGCACGGTCAGAACCGGCGCGCTTCCGCCGGCATCCTCGCGCGAATCGAATACCGCGCTGACCACGCCGGCAGGGCACACGCCCGCATGCGCCAACTGGACCAAAAAGCTGACAACACGATCACTATTGGCATGGGACTGCACGTAACTCACCAGCGCGGTGCCGGAGAAGACCACATGGGCGCCGTTGGTCGCGGGGAATGACTGCAACGCCCCGATGCGCGCCCCGGGCAGCGGCGCAGTATTCCATGGGTCGCTTTCATTCCAACTATTCGTCACCTGATAGAGTCCCACCGTGTAGCCGGCTGCATTTCCGGTCGCGCCGCTCCGGGTCAGGATCAACTTGAGATCAGGATCGACCGGGCCCGGAGCCAGGTTGAACTTCAAGTAGGTCATGCGGGTGGTCACGCAGTTGCCGGCCGGGTCGCCGCTCAACGAGATCCACAGATTATTGGGATCGGTCTGGTTGCCGGCCGCTGATGGCGCATTGAGATTGATATACATGTCGGCAGTGGGCGCCGTCTCCGACGAAGCCATCTTTTCGGCTGCGGCGATCGTCACCGCCGCAGCCGTGGTCGCCGCGAAAATCCCCAGGCTTAACACCAGGATGAGCCCCAGCCCACGCAAGATTTTCGTATCCATGATCGCTTTTCTCCTCATACAAGAACAGGTCGCAGAAGGTCTGCGATCTGCTTACGGCGACGGCGGCGACGGCCACGTCGTTTTGCCCCCCGACTTCAGGCAGACATGATAGGGGTACCCGATCTTGATGGTGAAGTTGTCGGCGCTTGAGCCGGGCGTGTATTTGCGCCAGATTTGTGCCGCGGAGTCCCACTGCAGGACGTGATCGACCTGCTCGATATCTTGGGCCAGCTTTTCGGCTGTGTTGACGGTGGGATGGTCAAGAAGGAAGTCCAGAGGGATAGAAAGATCGTTGTAAATACACGGGCCGAACGAGGGGCGCGTGAAGATAAACTTGACGGAGCCCTTGGCCGGCACATCGCCCATGAAGCTCACAGTGGGATTGGCCGAGCTGTCCAATGCGAGCCAATACACGCCGCCCACCCTAAGAGGAATTTCGTCGCCGCCGATGCCCGGGATATACGACAGATAGGACCCGGTGCTCGGATTCCACTCGAGTACCTGGTGGACTCCGGGGCCGACGATGCTCGCCAGCCCCTCCGCATTGAACTGGCTGCTGGGGAACTGGCTGACGGAAGGCAGCGGCACGGGGATCACATTGTAGCTCGTGTCCGGCCCTGTGGCAACCGACGCCTGAGCATCGAGCGCGGCGGTATCCTGTTGATCTGACTCGACCTGGACGGTGGCCGCGTCGGCGATTGCCGGCGTGGCCACTGCCTGCCCCGACAGCGCCGGGGCACCGGCGCCTTCCGGCCGCGCCAGGACGGCCAGGCCTCCAAAGGTGAGCAGCAAAACAAGCGCGCAAGCTGGAGCTAGGTAGTATTTCATAGGAACCTGTCTTCTTTTGGAATTCGGTGAGGTACGCGCAACTATCTGTGGGGCACTGGGGAACCTGTATCGTGAGTATACGACCCGACCGGAGCGATGTCAATCGAAGAAGCATTAGAATTGTCGAAGAATCATCCGTGGATAGAGAGACGGCCGGTGGCTCGGTCGGAGACGGGCCAAAGCGGGAAAGGCCAAAGCGGGAAATAGCATCTTTCTTGTGAAACAAATCCGGCTACATGTCAATAATGATGCGCAATGCAGGAGGCGCATTTAGTGTGAATTGCAACGTGTCTTGTAAGATGAACTGAAACATATGCCTGCTAGAATGCATTCAGTGTAGGGGAACCTACCAAGCTCTGGATGGCGCAACCAAGCCTCCATCGCTCCCACGTCCAGAGCCTCCAAGCGACGACTGAGCCAAAAGGTTTCAGCCGGAACCCCAGTGAACTTTCACGCCTCCGGATCGACGAGAAACGGCGCAGCTTTGCTTCGCCTATTTTTGTGATCTACAACAATAGATATAACCATACATTGAAGATTCAGCGTAATATGAATCGTAACATGGTACTGTTATGATGTGTGCAGTGTAAGGCAAGCTCCTAAGTGCGGACGCTACGACCCAGAGCAATCGCTGCAAGAACCCGATCCGCAAATTCACAACCTAGACGACGGTTAGGGTTCGTAAAAGAATGAGTTCCGCCGGTGGCTCGGTCGGAGACCGGCCAAAGCAGGAAATAGTACTTTTACAGACCCTTGGGACGGGCGCCTGTGGGCGCACACCCAAACAGTGCTTCGCTTGCAGGCCCACAGTGCCAGGAAACGCCACCTCACCCAGGGAGGCGAGGAAGTTTCGAAATGGCTTGCGGGTCAAGCCTGCGAGCCAAGCGGCGAAAGGAGATGGTATCGAAAAGCATGTTATCACGCATCGCAGGCTGGCGATTCGTGTCGTCGGCTCCGTCAACTTCATCGTGCGTTTCAATCTTTCACTCACAACATCCAAAAGGGGAGGAATCCATGTATCTCTATCTGTGGCTGAAGAACTGGTTCGAGAGCAATGAGGAAGGGCAGGGGTTGGTCGAGTACGCGCTGATCATCTTCCTCGTCTCCATCGCCGTGATCGCAACCCTTGGGATCCTTGGCGGCCAGATTGACGGCGTGTTCGGCCAGATCGTGACCGCATTGGGCGGATGAGACGGATCCCTAGCCGGAGCATTGCTCGCGGCTTAGGCAGCTCAGGGAGAGGCGCACACCATCTTGCCCTGAGCCAAGTTGATCTGAAGGCGGGAGTTGCGTTGTCTGAACCTGGAAGGTGAAGCATGGCAACTCCCGCCTCCATTAACTAGCAGTTCTTCGTGACTGCACCCTGATTGAGGGGGCGACCTCCAACGACAAGTGGTCATTTGGGTGTGGGGTTGAGGTTATTTGCCATGAGGTTCATTCACCAGGTCTATCGCGGATGGACTCCTTCAC
>JALOOE010000203.1 GCA_025454565.1 Anaerolineae bacterium | reverse complement strand
CGACGAGGCCGACGCCGAGGGCCGCTATCGGGTCTACTACGACTTTCGCTGCGCGCTGCGCACCGTCCAACCGCACCAGTGGCTGGCGCTCCAACGCGGCAGCGAGGACGGCAGCCTGAAGGTGCGGACGGAAACGCCGGACGGCGCCATCGTGTCCGGCATCGCGACGAGTTGGATCAAAGCGCCGGGCGCGCCCGCCGCCGAGCACGTGCGTCTGGCGGTGGAGGACGGCTACGAGCGGCTGCTGCGCCCCTCGATTGAGCGCGAGGTCAGCGGCCAGTCACGCCATCCAGGTTTTCGCCGCCAATCTGCGCAACCTGCTCCTGCAGCCGCCCCTGCGCGAGCGGGCGGTGATGGGCATCGACCCCGGTTTCCGCACCGGCTGCAAGGTGGCGACCGTCGATCCTACCGGCAAGCTGCTGCACACCGTCACGATCTATCCGCACGAGCCGCGCAACGAGCGCGAGAAGGCGCGGCAAGCCCTTGCGGCGCTGGTCGCGGCCGACAAGATCAGCGTGATCGCCATCGGCAACGGCACCGCCAGCCGCGAGACCGAGGCGCTTGTCGCAGCGTTGATACAAGGCGACGAAAACGGGACGCAGACGAACGCAGACGAGCGCGGAGAAAAGGAAGCTGATCCGCGTTCATCCGCGTTCATCCGCGTCCCCAACGTTGGTCGTCTTGCCTACGTCATGGTCAGCGAGGCCGGCGCGTCGGTCTACTCCGCATCCGACATCGCGCGCGCCGAGTTCCCCGATCTGGACGTCTCGATGCGCGGGGCGGTCTCCATCGCCCGCCGTCTGCAGGACCCGCTGGCCGAACTGGTCAAGATCGATCCCCAGTCGATCGGCGTCGGTCTCTACCAGCACGATGTGGATCAGAAGAAGTTGGCGGCCGCGCTGGATGCCGTGGTCGAATCGGTCGTCAACTACGTCGGCGTCGATGTGAACACCGCCTCGGCCGCGCTGTTGGGCTATGTGGCGGGCATCAGCAAGCGGCTGGCCGCGGCGATTGTCGAGCATCGGGACGCCAACGGCCCGTTCGGCTCGCGCGCCGAGCTCAAGAAGGTCAAGGGGCTGGGGCCGAAAGCGTTCGAGCAGGCGGCAGGTTTCTTGCGCGTCCCAGGCAGCCGCAACCCGCTGGACAACACCACCATCCACCCCGAATCGTACGAGGCGACGAAGGGGTTGCTCGACCTGGCCGGCCTGACGGAGGACGGAGGACGGACGACCGAAGACGGAGGACGCAATACGCAACACGCAATACGCAACGCCGGCAATTGGGCCGCCACCGCCGCACTGCTCGGCATCGGCGAGCTGACGCTGCGCGACATCGTGGAGGCGCTGATCCGGCCGGGCCGCGATCCCCGCGATAGCCTGCCGCCCATCATCCTCCGCCGCGATGTGCTGACCATCGACGACCTGCGGGAAGGGATGGCGCTGAAGGGCACGGTCAGGAATGTCGTGGACTTCGGCGCGTTCGTGGACATCGGGGTCAAGCAGGACGGCCTGGTGCATGTCAGCAAGATGGCGAAGAAGTACGTGCGCAACCCACATGAGGTGTTGGGCGTGGGCGACGTCGTGGAGGTGACCGTGATCAGCATCGATCGGGAGCGCGGGCGCGTCGGGTTGAGCATGGTGGGGTGAGCGCACGAGCCATGAGCAAGAAGCGGCGACCGGACACGACCGGAATGCAGACCGCAACGCAAATGCGCGCCGAGATGGCGCGCATGGCGGCTGAGGCGCGCGTGCGAGGCGATCGGACGCAGTTGATCGCGGCGCTGAAGGGCCTGGCGGAACTGTGCGATCGGCTGGAGGATTGGGCCGGCGCGCGGGATGCTGCGGAGGAGCTGGCGGCGCTCGGCACATCCGGCGCGTCGGACGGTTCCGACGCGCCGATGTGGACGATCCTGGCCGACGCACGCAGAAATCTGGGCGATCTGCCGGGCGCGGCGCAGGCGTACGGGCAGGCGGCCGCGCGCGCGCCCGACGCGCCGATGCTGCGGCGGAATTACGCCGAGACCCTGATCCTGCTCGGCCGGCTGGGTGAAGCGACGTTCCAGTTGGATATCGCCGAGCGGTTGGAGCCAGATTCGGTCTTTCAGGCGCTGCGTTGGGCCGAGCTGGCCACGGCCCGCGGCGATCGAGCTGAAGCCCGGCGCTGGGCCGAAGAGACGCTGCGGCGGCAGCCGGGGATGCCGGAGGCGTTGGCGATGTTGCAGGGGGACGCATGAGCGGCCGCGATCCTGGGCCGCACTCCGCCGGGGTGCGGCGCGAGTTTTTGCGGCAGGTCGCGATCCTGGCGGGCATCGTCGCGCTGCTGTGGCTGCTGGAGATCGCCGATCAGTTGCTCTTCGGCGGCCGGCTGGACGCGCTGGGCATCCAGCCCCGCACTGCGGCCGGTCTGCGTGGCATCGCGCTGGCGCCATTCCTCCACGGCGGCTTCGCGCATCTGGCGGCCAACACCATCCCCTTCATCGTGTTGGGCTGGCTGGTGATGCTGCGGAGCACAAGCGATTTCTTCGTGGTGGCGGTGGTCTCGGCCGCGGTGAGCGGGCTGGGCGTCTGGCTCTTTGGCGGCGCGCGCTCGGTCCACGTTGGGCTGAGCGGCGTGATCTTCGGCTTCCTGGGCTATCTGCTGGCCCGTGGGGTCTACGAGCGGCGTCTGACCGCCATCCTGTTGGCGTTGATCGCGCTCGTGTTGTACGGGGGCGCGTTGTGGGGAGTGCTCCCGCTCCAGGCGGGGGTCTCGTGGCAGGGACACCTTTTCGGCTTCCTGGGCGGTTGGCTCGTGGGCTATATCGCGACGCGGCCCGGCCGCAGCGTTTCTGTGCGAGGCAGGTGATCATGCCGGCTTCTCATTTGGTGACCCGACTGCTCGCCGGTCTGGCATCGTCCGGCTCGGTGATCGACGTGCGTATCGGGACGCACTGGACGGCGGTTGTCGTCGATACGGCGCGCAGCCTCAGGGCCGGGCTGGCTGCCACGCAGATGGCGCATGATCCGGAGCACAGGCAGCCAGCGGTGCGCGATGCGGGCAAGCTGATTGGCAGCGACGCGCGTCTGCTTGCCGATCTGGCGCTGTCCGACAGCCCCACCGAGCGGAGCATCGGCTTTGCCAGCCTGAATGCGCTGATTGAGGTGGACGAAACGCTGTGCGTCGAGCGCAACGCCGAGGAGATCATCCTGGAGCGGGGGCGGGGCCGTCGTGTTGCGGTGGTCGGTCACTTCCCCTTCGTGCCGACCGTGCGCGCGGCCGCCGAGGAGTGCTGGGTGTTGGAGCTGGCTCCCGGCCCCGGCGACCTGCCGGCGGCGCACGCGCCGGAGATCATTCCGCAGGCCGATGTGGTGGCGATCACCGGCATGACGCTGGTCAACGGCACCTTCGAGAGCCTCGCCGCGCTTGCCCGTCCCGAAGCGTATCTCTTGCTCCTGGGGGCAACGACGCCGCTCTCACCGGTGCTGTTCGAGTTCGGCGTAGATGCGCTCTCCGGCACGCTCCTGCTCGATATTCCTGCCACCCTCGCGGCTGTCAGCCAGGGCGCGAACTTCCGACAGATTCCCGGCAAACGGCTCGTGACGATGACGTGCGACAGGTAGGGGCGAAGCATTTCCCTACCAACTTTGAGTAATCGGAGATAGGGCATCCGGTTCCAGACTGTGCAGTACGGCAGATATAGCCCGGAATGCTTCGCCCCTACCATGCGTTTCGATCATTTCGACCTCATTGCCCGCTGGTATGACCGGTTGATTCGCCCCGCGGAAGACGGACGCCTGGCGGCGCTGCTCGCAGCCGAGCCGGGGCAGATGGTGCTCGACGTGGGCGGCGGCACCGGGCGATATGCCCGCGCGCTGGCTCAGCGTGGCGCGTGCGTGATCGTCTGCGATGCGTCGCCGGGCATGGCGCGCCAGGCGCAGGCGAAAGGGCTGCCGGCCCTGCTGTGCGATGTGACCCGATTGCCGTTCGCCGATGGCAGCGCCGATCGCGTGCTGGTGGTGGATGCATTCCATCACTTCGTGGCGCCGTCGCCGGAGCTTGCCCAGCCCGCTGCCGCGTACGAACTCCTGCGCGCGCTGGCGCCGGCCGGGCGCATGGTCGTCGAGGAACCGGACGTGACTCATCGCAGCGTCAAGCTGATCGTATGGATGGAGCGGCTGCTGTTGATGGGCAGCCGCTTCCTCACGCCGCAGCAACTCGCCGCGTTGTTCCAGGCGGTTGGCGCGCCGCGCGTGGATCTGCACCTCGACGGGATGCGCGCGCAGTTGGTGATCGACAAAGACGGCTGACGCCTGCTCCAGGTCGATGGCCCCTGCCGTCAGAAAACGCCGCCGGCGCTACCCGGCAAACTCCCTCGGATGCCGCCGCCGCAACTCCGCCACGGCAGCCCCCCGTTCCGTTGCTTCCAGCCTTTTGACATAATCTTTCAGGAAGCCTTTGGCATGGAACGGGCCGCCCTCGGCCAACACGATGCGCATGGGGTCCTCGGTGTAGCCCGCCGGCATCGTCGCCAGCATCTGGTCGTGCCATTCGGTCAGGTAGCGCAGGCCTTGCGCGCACAGCTCGGGGCGGGCGGCGGCCAGGTCGTGCTGCTCGTGCGGGTCGCCGGCCACGTTGTAGAGCATCTCGGTCGGGAAGAGGTGATAGCCGTCGTGGTAGGTGCGCATGTAGAGCCAGTCGCCCCAGCGCACGCTGCGCTGGCACACATGGCAGCCCTGGCTGATCACGAGATACTCCCGTCCCCGCTCGGCCCGCCGCGTGATTGTCGGCGCGAAGCTCTCGCCGTCCCAGTGGGGCTTGGCGGGCCGGCTGAGTAACTCCGCCAGCGTCGGGCCGAGGTCGAGGTTGTAGTGCAGGCCTTTGTCAACGCTGCCTTGCGCGCCGCCCGGCCAGCGGATGATCAGCGGGATACGACAGGTGATGTTGTCGGCCGTGCCATGCTCGCCATAGAGGCCCAGCTCGCCCAGGTTCTCGCCGTGATCCGAGCTGATGATGATTGCCAGGTCGTCCATCACCCCGGCCTCTTCCAGCGCGGCGAAGAGTTGGCCGATGTGGTCGTCCATGTAGCGGATGCCGCAGTCGTAGCCGTCGATGTAGCGGCGCAGGTCGGCCATGTCGCCCAGTTCCCCCGGATAACGGGGCCAGCGCGGGTCGAAGTCGCCGTGGAACATGTACGTCTCACGCGCGCTGTGCGGCCCAACGTGCCGCCGGTGCTCCGCCAGCACCTCCGGCGTGAACCAGGCGGGCAGCGGCTCGGCCTCGAATGGGTTGCCGAACTCGGCCGGCGCACGATAGGGGGTGTGCGGGTCCCAGTAGTTGACCTGGAGATACCAGTCCTCCTTCGCCGCGTTGCGCGCGATCCAATCGAGCGCGGTCGGCGTCACATCCTCGGCCGACTCCATGCCGCCCTTGCCCGTATCGTAGATCTCCCGGAAGCCGGCGTAGAAACTCCAGGCGGAATGGCGCTCGCCGAAGCCGCCGATGTACGCCGTGTGCAGCCCGGCCTGCTTGAGGGTCGCGGGCAGGCTGGTGGAAGACAGACTATCGCGGAAACCGCGCTCCGGCCCATCGATGCGCGGGTCGGCGCACGTGCCGCCGTGGTTGATCACGCCGGTGTGGATGCCGAAGCGGCCGGTCATCAACGCGGTGCGCGAGGGCAGGCACGGCGCATCCGAGCAATAGGTGTTGTCGAACCGCACGCCCTGCGCCGCGATGCGGTCGATGTTGGGCGAGGTGTTCCGGTGGTACCCATAGCAGCCGAGATGGTCGGGCCGCAGGGTGTCGAGGTCGAGATAGAGAATGCGCAAGGGATGAGCTCCTGTTGTTGAAAGGGTGACAGGGTGAAGGTGAAAGGGTGTAAAGATCACACGATAGGTGCGGTGCGGAGGCAATCGGGCTGACAGATTAGCCTCGGCCGACGAAGGGCATCCTGGTCGCCATGACGGTCATGAAGAGCACGTTGGTATCGAGCGGCAGGCTGGCCATGTAGACCACGGCACGCGCGACCGCATCGACATCCATGGTCGGCTCCGGCGCGAGGCTGCCATTTGCTTGCAGCACCCCGCGTTTCATGCGCGCCGTCATCTCGGTGGCGGCATTGCCGATGTCGATCTGGCCGCAGGCGATGTCGAACTCGCGGCCGTCCAACGCCGTCGACTTGGTGAGGCCGCTGATGGCGTGCTTTGTGGCGGTATAGGGCGCGGAGTTCGGGCGTGGTGTCTGCGCTGAGATCGAGCCGTTGTTGATGATGCGACCGCCGCGCGGAGACTGGTGCTTCATCAGCCGGAACGCCTCCTGGGTGCACAGGAACGCGCCCGTCAGGTTGGTTTGCACCACGGCCTGCCACTGCTCGAAGGCGAGCTCCTCCAGCGGCACGGCCGGCGCGCCGATCCCGGCGTTGTTGAAGAGCAGATCGAGCCGTCCAAACGCCTCCTTCGTCCTGCCGAATAGCGCGTGCACCGAGGCCGGATTCGTCACATCGGTCGGCACGGCCAACGCCTGCGCGCCGAGCTGTCCGGCTTCAGCCAAGACTTGCTCCAGGGCGTCTGCCCGGCGGCCAGCCAGCGCCACAGCGTACCCCTCGCGCAGCAAGGCCAACGCCGCAGCCTTGCCGACGCCGCTCCCGGCGCCGGTGACAATCGCAACCTTCGTCTGGGGATTCATCCGACGATCTCCTGGCGATAATGCAG
>JALOOE010000202.1 GCA_025454565.1 Anaerolineae bacterium | reverse complement strand
GCCCGGGCCGCAGCGGCGCTCGGCGAAGCGGAACATGGCTATCAGGAGGCGGCGCGATTCGCCCAAGAGCAGGACCAGCGTTTGGAAACCGGGTGGTACAGCGATACTGTCCACCAACGGCTGGCGCTTCTGGAGCTCACAACATCCCGCGTTCGACGAGGAACGTGATCACCGACTCCAACTGCTGTTTTGAGTTTACCATCGGGCTAGATAGGGTTGGCTTTGAGGTCCAGCCGTCCGCCGATCCTGGACTGGCGCCCACAGCACCTGCTCGCGCCGCTGCCCAGCGTGCGCTACCCAGCGGTAGCGATCGGTGACCCATGAAGGCAGCGACTCGTTGGCCGGAGTTGATAAGTAGCTGTCTGGCGCACCGGCGAGCGCGGCTCGCAACGCGTCCAGGTCGGCGGCCTGTCGCGCCCGGCCCGCGCTGTAGAACTGCGCCGAGAACGGCCGGTTGGGGAAGTAGACAATCCCGACACCTGGCGGCGCACTCGCGAGGAGTTCGCGCTGAGACAGGTCAGCCGCCAGTTTGGCATTGAACAACGGCAGAGCGAGGGTGCCCAGCACGGGCAGGATGACGGCGATCCCGGCGAGTTGGCGCAACTCCAGCATCGGGCGTTGCGCAAAACCGAGGTCTGTGACCAGCAACGCAAAAGCGGGCAATCCCGGCAACACATAGGTCCACAGAACGCTTCCGGCAAAGGTGAAAAACAGCCCTGGCGCCAGCGCGAAGCACAGCAGATAAGTCCTCCAGCCCGAGTCGCCCGGGGTCGCTATCGGCGCTGGCGGAACCGCTGAATGGCGGCGCTGGCGCCACCCCTTGACTGCGGTGAAGGGCAGCTTGATCGACCAGGGCGCTGCGGCCAACAACCACAGCAACCAGATATACCCCCAGGGTCGGGTGTGGACACTGCCGTAGCGATCGCCCGACCAGGCGGGGTCGGTGAAGCGCCGGAAGTTTTCGCCAGCGAGAAAGTAATTGAGAAAGCCCGGAGTGCGCTGTTCGGCGAGTAGATACCAGGGCAATGCAATCAGCAACATCAGCGCGAGTCCGCCAGCCCAGGGCAGGGCGCGGAGCGACGGCCACAACCGACCTCTGAGCACGGCCCACGCGAAGATCGGCGCACTGCTGAGAATCAGGGCGACCGGCCCCTTGGAGAGGAGACCCAGGCCCAGCGCGGCGAACAGCAGGTAACGCCAAACAACGGCCCCTGGGTGCGGATCGACCACGCCGCGCCAGAACGCTACCATCGCCAGAGTGACCGAGAACGCCAGTGCGGTATCGGTGAGCACCGCGCCGCTGGCGACGAAGAACAGACCGCTGGAAGCCAACACCAGGATGGCGATAAGCGCCAGATCGTCACCCCGTCGGCGGCGGGCCAGTCCGCCTACGAGGCCGAGCATACCGAGGCCCAACAGAAAACTCGGCAGGCGTAGCGCGAACTCGCTAACCCCGAGAGCTTTGGCCGAGATGGCGGACAACCAGAAGGCCAGCGGCGGCTTGCCCCAGAACGGCGTCCCATAGTCGAACCAGAGCGTCACCCAATCACCGAGCTCCACCATTTTGCGCACTATCTCGCCGTAGCGCGCTTCGGTCGTGTCGGTGAGCGGATAGGCGCCCAGACTGAACAGGCGGATGATCAGGATGGCCGCAAGCGCCAGGAACAAAAGATGGCGCGTCGCCGGGGTCATGGAATTATTCATGCGGCTCTCTCCCGAGAGCGGAACGCACGGTTCACGGAAGCGGCCGGTTGCCAGTTCTTCAGCAAATAGATGGGCCGCTGCTTGGACTCCACGAAGAGTCGCCCCAGGTACTCCCCCTGGATGCCAATCGCGAGCAACTGCATCCCGCCGAGGAACAGCACCATGCACATCAGGGAGGGATAACCGGGAACCGGGTCGCCATACAGCAGCGTTTTGACCAGAATGAACCCGCCCATCGTCAGCGCACCGGCCGCCACCAGCACGCCAACCACCGTGGCAACCCGCAACGGCGCCCAGGTGAACGAGGTCAAGCCATCGAGCGCCAGGCCAACGAGCTTCCAGAAACCCCATTGTGAGCGTCCGGCGTGTCGAGCCTCCCGCGCATAAAGGAGTTCTTTCTGGGGAAAGCCGACCCACGCGAACAGGCCCTTCATGTAGCGATTGCGTTCAGGAAGTCTTTTAAGCGCCTCGACCGCGCGGCGGCTCATGAGACGGAAGTCGCCGACATCGACCGGAATCGGCACTGCGGAAACCCGGTTGAGCATGCGATAGAACAGCTTGCTCGACAGCTTCTTGAACCCGGTTTCCCCATCGCGGTGGGTCCGCCGCGCCACGACCACGTCGTAACCCTCGCGCCAGGCGGCGACCATATCGGCGATCAATTCCGGTGGATCCTGGAGATCTGCGTCGATGACCACGATGGCGTCGCCGCCCGCATGATCAAGCCCGGCCGTCATCGCGGCTTCTTTGCCGAAATTGCGCGAGAGTTCGAGCACCGCAACTCGTGTATCGCGCATACGCAGTTGCCGCAATATTTTCGGTGACAGGTCGCCGCTACCGTCATCGACGTAGACGATCTCGACCGCCAGCGGCAACTCGTCCATTACTTGCATCAGGCGTTCGTGAAATGCGGTCAGAACTGCCGCTTCGTTATGGACGGGTACGACGATACTGAGCAGATCAAGCCCAAACGCACGCTCGACGAACGCGGGCGATTTCAGGGGGAGCGTCATGAGAAGGTCCAGAATCGGTTGAGGAGGTAGCCACAACCCAGCGCGAGCGCGGTAGCGGCAAGCTGGGCGAGCAACAGAGGAACATGCAGTGAGGTTAAAGCGGCGACGACGACGGCGTTGATGATCAGGGCCAACCCCGCCACCACCGCAAAACGCGGCAGTGCTTGGCGATGACGGTGCGCACCAGGAAATACGCAGCGCTGGTTCAGTGCGTAGTTGGCGCCAGCGCCGAGGACTGCGCCAATGGTCGTGGCCCACAGAACGCCTTGCCGGGAATCGCCCCAGGTCGGCAGACTGACCAGGGTCAAGAGCGTTGTGTAGTGAATCGCCGTGCCGATAACCCCGACGCCAGCGTAGAGAAAAAGGCTTTGCATACCCGCTATCATCCACCACAGCTCCTGAGAGCCGCGTTGGCGAAGCGTTAGATTTTCGTCAGTTCCTCAGGCTTCAAGACCACATCGATACGCGTTCCAACACCCGGCGCGCTTTGAACCTCGATGGTCCAGCCGAGACGCTCGCAGATGCGATGGACCAGGTAAAGCCCAATGCCCAGCCCCTGGCTGGACGCGCCCCGATAACGACGTTCGAAAATGTGGGACAACTCGGTGTCTGCCATGCCCGGACCGGTATCCTCGACGATGATGCGATCAGCTTGCAGGCGCAGGAGGATCCGCCCCTGCCGCGTATGTTGAATGGCGTTGCCGAGCAGATTGCCCACTACGCAGGTTGCCATGCCCGGCGGCGCCAGGATGGTCACCGGCCGGTCAATCGTCCAGGCGAGCTCCAGAGATTTTTGTTCGGCGAACGGACGGAACGCATCAGCCGTCTCATTCAGCACCTGCTCAAGATGACAGGGTTCCGCGCGCCAGCCATCGTCTTCCCGTGCAAGGAACAACAGCGCCTCAATGAGTAATTCCATTTGCCGCGCTGCTCGCTCGATTCGCGCCAAGCGTTCTCTTCCTTGGGGCGTCAGCGCCGTTTCTTCCTGCAACAGCGGCAGTGCGCTGAGCACAACCGCCAACGGGGTGCGCAATTCGTGGCTTGCGTCATCGGTGAATGCGCGCTCGCGACCAATGAAGCGCCCGATGCGCTCCTGGTAGTGATCAAACGCCCTGGCGATCCGCCCCATCTCCTGATCGCCAAATTTTTCGCCCAGTCGGACTGGCGCCGCTCCTGGCTCCAGCGTAGCAACGTACCCTACCAGTTGGGAAACCGGCTTCATGACCAGACGGGACAGCAGGTAGCCAACCACGATCGCCGCGATGAGCGCCGACAGGATCACGACATAGGCGATACCGATCAATCGCGCCTCCAGGCTTTCAATCCTGGCTAGATCAAGGACGATGAACAGGGACTGGTTACCCACATCTTCGCGGCCCGCATAGAACTCTTGGCCATCGATCTTGATTTCATCGTAGCGCCCTGAAGTCCACGATAACAGTACCGGGGGAAACGCCGCCGGCGGAGATTCGCCCCGTTGCACGATATATCCCTGTAGATCGTTTGTATGAGGGATCAACGTCTTCGGGTCTTGCCGGTAGGCGTCGACCAATTCATGCAACTCGCGCTTGACGGCGGTTTCCATCAGCTCGGCCTCCAGCACCTCCACGAAATAATGGACTGCGTAGAAGAAGCCACCGCAGATCAAGACCACGAGCAGGAACACGGCGCCCACGAAGCGCGTGCGAAGGGTTGCCTTAAAGCGCATCATCCTGGGCGAGCCGGTAACCGACGCCATGGACGGTGTGAATCAGTTTCAGCGGGTGGTCCCGGTCGACTATTTGACGCAGCGCGTGAATATGCGCACGCAACGCGGTATCGCTGTCGGGTGGATCGTCACCCCACAAAATGCGCTCCACTTCGGATCGTCGCAGTACGCGCGGGCTGGCCGCCATCAGGTGCTGCAGCAGGCGCAGTGCGCTCGGCGTCAACTCCAGACGGTGCTCGCCTCGGCGCACGACCAAGGTGTCGAGGTTCAACGTCAGGTCTGCTACCTTCAACACTCGTGCTGCGCCAAAGCCTGAAGCCCGGCGAACCAAAGCCTGGAGACGAGCGAGCAGTTCCGGCGAGGAAAACGGCTTGGTAAGGTAGTCGTCAGCGCCGACCTCGAAGCCGGCGAGCTTGTCACGCTCGCTGCCCCTGGCGGTCAGCATCAGAATCGGCACTGGATTGCGGGCGTCCTCGCGCAGGTACCGACACAGAGCCACACCGTCGAGACCCGGCAGACCTAAATCCAGAATGATTGCATCGTAGGCGTTAACTGCGGCCAAGTGCAAACCGGATAGCCCATCCGCTGCATAGTCGACCTGATGTCCGCGTGACTCAAGGAACTCACCGACATTGGCAGCCAAGTCGGCGTGATCCTCCACGAGTAGCAGGTTCATAGCGTTTGCCATACCTCGGACGATTAATCACTGACGTGGGAGTCAATCGTTAGCTTAAAGAAGGATCCTTCAGGGGTGCAACTGCCGGAACATTCGCTGATATGACAACGCGGGAACAGGCTGCCCAAGCGGGGTGGATCGGCTATTACACGCAAGCGGGCTTCTCGAACTCACAACATCCCGCGTTCGATAAGGAATGCAATGACCGATTCCAATCCCTGCCGGGTTTTCAAATTGGTAAACGCAAAGGGCCGGTCACCGCGCATCTTGCGGGCATCGCGCTCCATCACTTCCAGCGACGCCCCCACATAGGGCGCGAGATCGATCTTGTTGATGACCAGCAGATCGGAGCGGGTAATGCCGGGGCCGCCCTTGCGG
>JALOOE010000201.1 GCA_025454565.1 Anaerolineae bacterium | reverse complement strand
GATCTGGCGCACGTTTCGCTTCACCTCGTCCGACACCACCGCAATCATGTCGATCGGCAGGCCGTTGAGCATGCGCGCGCCTGCGCCGCTCACTGCCACGGTCGGCGTGGGCGGCACCGCCACACGCCGACTGGAACTACCGGCTGGAATCGTGGGCGATGGCACAGGAGTTGCGGTAGATGCGCCTCGCAATTTCGCGGCCTCAGCCGTCGCATCCGGGATGGTCAAGGAAGGTTCCGGCTGGAGCGCGCGTTTTTCCGCCCGCGGGGCGGGTGTGATCGCCACAGAGACTAGCGGTGTCGTGGGGCTGCGTTCAGCTCGAGGGCTGGCGCCGAACACGCCAAGCGCCTGCACGAGCAGCAGGATACCGGCAACGGCGGCGCCGGCAAGCATCAGTTTATATCGCATCCAGGAGCCTCAATCAGTTGCAATCCGTGTGGAAGCAACTGGTCGGTGATTATAGTCGCAAAACCGGAATCTGCCAAGTTCGGACTCGCCTCTGCCTTGTGATGACGGGAATGCCCCGCTTCACGGCGCGTTCGCCTCGGCCAGCCAGCTCTCCAGCACCCGGCGATGCCGGTCCTCAAGCTTGGTGAGCGATCGCTTAGATTTCATCAGGGCATTTGCCTGGTCGAAGGTGAAGCCCTGCTCACGCATCAGATAGCCAGCAAGCAGCGTGGCTGAACGCCCCCGCCCCTTGGCGCAGTGAATCAACACCACGCGGCCATCATCGACCTGCGCCTTGATCCAATCGACGGCGTGCGAGAGTGTGGCAGCATCCGGCACCATTACGTCGGGCACCCGATAGCGCACGTGGGTGATGCCATGCGCATCATAGAACGCGGTCTCGTCGGCGCGCTCAGCCCGGATGTTGACGACCGCCCCAATGCCAAGCGTCAACAAGAGGGCGTAGTCGCGGCGATAGGAGGGCGCTCCGCCCAACCATAACTGAGGCGTGATCTCGGAAAACCAGACGTGCCCCTGGAGGGTCTCATAGCTGAAACGGATGACCGGATACAGCTTGTCGAACAGCCGATGGGCCAGACCAACCTCTTGATCGATAGGCTCAGGCGAATACACCGAAGATTACCCCCGGAATATGGTGTTGGCTCGGTCAGAGACCGGCCACAGCCAGGTCGCAGAGACCGGCCACAGCAAGTTGGCTCGGTCAGAGACTGGCCACAGCCAGGTCTTTGACCGAGCCAGGGCCGGGCCGTTATAGAGTGAGCTTCATTTCCACCTGGCGCACGGTCACCAGGAAGCGCAACGCTGCGAGCACACGGTTCAGCGGATCATCGGCGGGGACATTGCTGATGGTCATCGCCTTCCCCCAGTGCAGATGCGACAGCGCCTGCAGGAGGATACGGCCCGGCGTCAGGATGCCCTTCGCTGGATCGATGCCGACATCCATCAACGCAACCGATTCGCCGTAGCCGCTGACGAGACAGTATGCGGCGGGCGCGCCACGCCACTCGAGCTGATACCCTTTTAACCGGCCCGCCTCAACCATGCGAGACAGCGTTGCTGCATCGCGCTGCCATGTGACCGGCTCGAGATGCCAACGGTCGAAGCGCTCGAGTAACACACTGGGAGATGCCGCGGTCAGCCGCTCCTCGGGGATCGGCAGGGCATCGGCATCCGCTGCGCGACGCCACAGCAACAACTCACGCGCGGCCTCGAAGCCTGCCTCAGCATACAGTCGCCAGGCGGATGTATTCTGGGCGATCACTTCCAGGCGGATTTCACGCACACCAGCCTGCCGCGCGCCCTCCACCAAGCGGGAGACCATCGCGCGGGCCAGGCCCCGGCGCCGATGCTCCGGCAGCACGCCCACGCCGCTGATCCAGCCCCGGTCGCCGCGCACGGATAGGAGCGCCATGCCGGCCAGGGTGTCATCCGACATCGCCATCACCGACCGGTCGAGATCGATGTCGTAGAAGCGGTCGATGGACGTCATCTGATCCGGCGACAAGCGCATCGGCACGTAGTAGTCGACATAGGACCGGTTCAGGATCTGCGCCCGCTCGGCCACCGAAACCGCGCGAGCCGGGATCAGTATCAGGTCACGCAATCGGCTCCCCCCTTGATCATCAACGGGACTAGGGCTGCGCTCCCCTCGATGGTTCCAAGCATAGCACAGCGATCAGTAAGAGTCAATCAGTCTAGCAGACCACGAACCGGTCGTACCGTAAGCACGCTCTCTTGTCGATGTGGGGCGTGCAAGCTATAATCGGGCGGTGAGTACGACCACGGTGACCACCCAGCTTATGCCACGCTCTCGGTCCCGCACGACGGGCGCGCTGGCACGCGGCGCGCGCTTCCTCCCCTTGTTTGTCATCTTGCTCTGGCTCGCGATGGCCGTTCCGAGCGACGGCTACCTGGGGCGCGCCCGCATCAACATGGCCCTGTATCAAGCAATCGGCGCGCATGGCTTTCAACTGGCCTCCTGGGAAGGCGAGGCGCTGTCGGGGAAAGCGCGTGAATTTGTGACCCGCCCCGGCACAGAATTGTCGCCGCTGGCCCAGCATGATCTAGTAGTAGCCTACTTCGATGCCATTCGGGAAATCGCCCGTCTGCAGAGCAAAATCGAGCGCATCTACGCCGATCCGAAGGAGAGCCAGCCTCAGACTGCTGCCGCGCCGCCCCAAGCGCAACTGGATGCGCTGCGCGCAGAACAGACGCGGCGCCGGCCCGCCGTCGAACGTATCTTGGAAAGCCAGGTCGCCGCGCTCCTGCGGGATGAGGGCTTGACCACGGCGGGGCTCGTCTGGCCGCCGGTGAGCTTCAAGTTCGCCGAGAGCCCGCACTACCTGGTCGTCTCACCGCGCAACCGCATCGCCGTCGATAAGGGTCTCTATCTCGATCCAACCCTGCCCGTGTCGAAGATGGAGCAGATCGAAAAGCAGGTCGAGGATCATCTGGATATGAGCGCGCTTGTCGAAGGTACCGGCGGATTCTCTTCGTATCCTACGATGGTCATCGAAACGCCATCGTTGGATTGGGTACTTAACACGATCACGCACGAATGGATGCACACCTACCTGGCATTCCGACCGCTGGGCTGGCGCTACTTTGACAACGGCGCCATGCGCACCATCAACGAAACCGTGGCGTCTATCGTTGGCGACGAGGTCGGCCGCCGAGTTATGGAACGATACTATCCGGAAAAAGTACCGCCCTCCGATTGGCCCAAGCCGCGGTCGATCAGACCGGAAGAGACCCAAGTGCCGGAGTTCAGCTTCGGCAAGTTCATGCGCGAGACGCGGCTGGCCGTGGACAAGATGCTGGCAGAAGACAAAGTAGCGGAGGCCGAGCACTATATGGAAGCTCGCCGGCAGGAGCTGGCAGGGCACGGCTATCTGCTGCGCAGGCTCAACCAGGCCTACTTCGCCTTCCATGGTTCCTACGCCGTCGGTCCCAGCGCTACCGATCCCATCGGCGGTAAGCTGCGGTTGCTACGCCGCCAGACCGGCAGTCTGCTCGAATTCGTGCGTACCGTGGGTGGGTTCAGGTCTGCCGCCGATCTCGACGCCGCTCTCGAATAGAGAACGAATCGCGTGACACTATGACTACGCATGGCCCGCTTCGGGCACCCCTGAGCCAAACCAAACAGAATCCCAACTGCCTCTTCAGCATATCTTAACCTTTCCTCAGTATACTCAGGCACGAATCTCGGGTCGTCCGCTTGCCGCTGGCCGACCTATCTCCTCCCTGAAAATGGCAATCTGAGGAAGCTCGATGAACAAAGCAAGAGTGAACTACTGGGTTGACGTGGCGACCGGCCTCGCCTTCGTCATGAGCGCGGTGAGCGGGATCGTCCTTCTGCTCCCCGCTTCTCTCGCCGATGGGCAACTGCGGATGCTGGGCGTCAGCTATCAGGCCTGGAATCAGCTTCACACATGGAGCAGCCTGCTTATGGTTGCGGGGGCGCTGATCCATGTGGCGCTGCACTGGCAGTGGGTCGTCAGCATGACCAAGAAGACGTTCCGTCCTGCGGCGAGCGCCCCTACCATGATGGCGCAACCCGCTGGCGGCGCCTTGACCAGACGGCGGCTTCTGCAACTCGGTGGGCTCGGACTGGCCGCCGGGATCGCATTCGGGGGCTTCCGGGCATTCTCCGATGCCACCGCAACCCCAGTGACTGCCGATGACGGTTCTGACTCGCCCCCTCCGCTCGGAGCGGAAGGCGCAACCGCAACACCAACTGCCCGTCCAAGCGCATCCGCAACCGCCCAACCGACGCGCCGGCCGGGAGAAACGCCACCTGCGCGGCCGACAGCCGTGCCAAGAGCGGCAACCGCAGCGCAGCCGACCAGACAACCGGGAGGGTCAACACCGGGGCAGACTACCTGTCTCGCCTGCCCAAAGCGCATCTCGTATGATCGCTATCCGGGCCGCTGCAGACTCTACGTAGACAAAGATCGCGACGGCTACTGCGATTACTCGATTCCCGGTTCCTGCAACAGCACCGACCTCAAGAGTGCGCCCGGATCATCGACGCCCAACAAACGCCCCGGATCCACCAATCCCGACAGCACGTTCTGACGATATCGAGGTAAGTCCGGTTTGGCATCCAAACCGGACTCAGGATGCCCGTCAGCCGATCTTGTTACCGCGGACTTCCCGTCCGATCCACAGCGCCTCCGGCTCCTCCAACAACGACGCGCGCTGGATCGCCTGATCGCCGAAGCGCGCCCGGATGCGATCGAGCGCGGCTTCAAGGTGGGCCTGCCGCTGATCGTTCTGCTCGAAGAGCCGGAGCTGCCGGCCGGGTTGGCTCAGATTCGCCGCTGCCACACCGATGAGCCGGACGGCACGCCGATCCCAAGCAGCCTCGAACAAGGCCGACGCCTGCGCAAAGATGACGGCGCCCGCGTCCGTCGGATCCACCAGGGTCGCTTGTCGGGTGAGCGTAGTGAAGTCGTGATAGCGAAGTTTCAACCCCACCGTGCGCGCCTTCAGGTTGTGACGGCGCAGGCGCGCCGCCACTGCATCGCTGAGCCGCAGCAGCTCGCGGCGTAAGACAGCTGGCTCGCGCACATCTTGCGCAAAAGTTTCCTCCCGGCTCAGCGACTTCGCCTCGTGCTCCGGGATTACCGGGCTACCATCGATCCCGCGCGCGGCGCGCCAAAGCCCATCACCGTTGGCCCCAAAGCGGGCACGCAACTCTTCTGCGGAAAGGCGCGCGAGATCGCCGATGGTTTGGATGCCCAGCCTGGTCAGCTCCCGACCGGTAACTTCGCCCACACCCCACAGCCGCCGAATCGACAGCGGCGCCAGAAAGACCGCCTCCTGTCCCGGAGGCACGACCGTGATCCCATGCGGCTTGCGGAAATCACTGGCGATCTTGGCGACCAGTTTATTAGTCGCCGCACCCAACGAGCCCGAGAGTCCAAGCTCCGCCTCGATGCGATCCTGCAGCGTCGTCGCCAGGACGCCGGGCGGCCCGTAGTGCGCCTCGGTGCCTGACACATCGAGAAACGCCTCGTCGATCGAGATCGGCTCCAGC
>JALOOE010000200.1 GCA_025454565.1 Anaerolineae bacterium | reverse complement strand
GCGATCGGATCAAGGCCTACGCGAACGGCTGGTACACTGTCGAGCGCTCTCCGGAGGAGTTCCACGCTGCGGCGCAACGCGTCGTCGCCAAGGGCTATCGGGCGATGAAGCTCGATCCGTTTGGCGCCGGCTTTTACGAGTTGGAGCGCGCCGAAAAGCTCCGTTCGATCGCCCTGGTGGAAGCCGTGCGCGATGCGGTGGGGCCTGACGTTGAAATCCTGGTCGAGATGCACGGCCGGTTCAGTCCGGTATCCGCCGTCGAGATGGCGCGCGAGCTGGCGCCGTTCAAGCCGAGCTGGTTCGAGGAGCCGACGCCGCCGGAGAACACCGCCGCGCTCAAAAAGACGTCCGACGCGCTTGCGCCGCTGGGCATTCCGATCGCGACCGGCGAGCGGCTGCATACGCTGTACGAGTATCGCGAATTGTTCGAGCTGCAAGCCGCCGACATCATCCAGCCCGATATCACGCACCTGGGCGGGCTGCTGAACACGAAAAAGCTCGCTGCCTGGGCCGAAGCGTACTACATGTTGGTCGCGCCGCACAATGTCGGCGGGCCAGTCTCGACGGCCGCCTCCCTTCATCTGGCCGCCTGCACGCCGAACTTCAAGATCCAGGAGCACTTCAACGACTTCGGCGAAGCCTACGTCAAGGCGGCTGCGCCCGGCGTGCCGGAGGTTGTGGACGGCTACTTCGCGCTGCCCGCCGGTCCCGGCCTCGGCGTGACGTTGGACGAGGATGTGATCGCCGCGCACCCCAGGCAACACGCGCATTTCAACCTGTTTGCCGACGATTGGCAGAAGCGGGACGGGAAGTAGTGCGTATTGCGTAGTGCGTATTCCGATAGTGCCCACACCAGCCTCGATACAATGCGCAACACGCAATACCCTGATATCCAATCATCATCCATACCCGGAGTTTTTCTCATGCCCAAAATCACTTTCATTGGCGCCGGCAGCACCGTCTTTGCGCGGAATCTGCTCGGCGATATCCTGAGCTATCCTGAGCTGGCGGAGTCAACCATCGCGTTGCATGACATCGACCCGGAGCGGTTGCGCACCACGCAGGTCGTCGCGGGCCGCATCGCCGAGGCGTTGGGCGTCCATCCGACTATCGAGGCTACGCTCGACCGCCGCGCTGCGCTCGATGGGGCCGACTACGCCATCTCGATGTTCCAGGTCGCCGGCTACAAACCCGGTACCGTGATCGACTTCGAGATTCCGAAGAAGTATGGTTTGCGCCAAACCATCGCCGACACGCTTGGCATCGGTGGGATCATGCGCGCGCTGCGCACCATCCCCGTCTTCCTGGATATGGGGCGCGATATGACCGAGCTGTGCCCCGACGTGACTTTCTTGAACTACGTCAACCCGATGGCGATGATCACGTCGGCCATCAATCGGGCGACCAGGATCAAGACTGTTGGCCTGTGTCACAGCGTGCAGGGCACTGCCGAGCAGTTGGCGCGCGACATTGGGATTCCCATCGAGGAGATCAACTATATCGCGGCGGGCATCAACCACATGGCGTTTTACCTCAAGTTCGAGCGGGATGGCGTCGATCTCTATCCGCAGCTCCGCCAGGTGGTGGCTGAGGGCCGCGTGCCCGATTGGAACCGGGTGCGCTATGAGATGCTGACACGCCTGGGCTACTTCGTCACCGAGTCGTCGGAGCACTTCGCCGAGTACACGCCGTGGTTCATCAAGCGCGATCGCCCAGACCTGATCGAGAAGTTCAACGTGCCGCTCGACGAATATATCCGCCGCTGCGAGATACAACTGGCCGGTTGGGAATTCGTCCAGTACAAGATCGATCATCCGGAGGCCAGTCTCGACGACTTGCGGCAGATGATGCAGGCAAAGTCCGCCACCAACCATTACCTGACTCCGCGTTACATCGAGCGGGTGCTGCACGAGACCGCCGAGTTGGATGCGGGCAAAGTCCATCGCAGCCACGAATATGGTTCGGGGATCATCCACAGCATCGAGACAGGATCGCCGCGCATTGTCTATGGCAATGTGCCGAACACGGGGCTGATCGACAACTTGCCGCAGGGCTGCTGCGTCGAGGTGCCGTGTGTGGTGGACAAGAACGGTGTCCAGCCGGTGCGCATCGGCATGCTGCCGCCGCAGCTTGCTGCGATGATGCAGACCAACATCAACGTGCAAGCGCTGACAGTCGAGGCGGCCCTCACCGGCAAGCGCGAGCACATCTATCACGCCGCCATGCTCGATCCGCATACCGCCGCCGAGCTTGATCTGGATCAGATCTGGCATCTGGTGGATGACCTGATCGCGGCGCACGGAGCTTGGCTGCCGACGTATGCGTGACACACTGACAGGGTGATGGGGTGACAGGGTGATCGTTCACCCTGTCATCTTGTCGCCCTGTCACCATGTCAATGTCAAGGAGTGATCCACGATGATCAAGATCGCCGAAGTCCTACCGCCCAAGCCGACACCGCTTTGGCGGATGGTGAAGCAGTGCGGTGTAGACTATGTCGTTGGCGGCATGGATTTTAGCCGCGGCCTCAACGTGTCGAAGGAAGATCTGCCCTGGAGCTATATGTCACTGGTACGGCTGAAGAGCGCATACGAGGATGGCGGTTTCATCTTCGATGTCCTGGAGAGCCGCCCACCCATGGAGAAGATCAAGCTGGGTCTGCCCGGCCGCGACGAGCAGATCGATGCAGTCTGCGATCTGATCCGCAACCTGGGCAGCCTGGGCATCACGGTCTGGTGCTATGAGTGGATGCCGGTCTTCAACTGGATGCGGACTTCCACCACGACGCCATCCCGCGGCGGTGCGCTGGCGACCAGTTTCGACCTCGAGCTGCTGCGCGACGCCCCGCTGACCGAGTATGGCGCCGTCACCGAGGAGCAGTTGTGGACCAACCTGGAGTACTTCCTCAAGGCCGTGGTGCCGGTGGCGGAGAAAGCCGGTGTCATGCTGGCGATGCATCCCGACGACCCGCCGCTCTCAGGCATTCGCGGCCTGGGGCGGATCATGCGCAGCGTGGACAACTACCAGCGGCTGATTGACCTGTATCCGAGCCCGGTGAACGGCATCGCACTGTGTCAGGGCAACTTCGCACTGATGTGCTGCGATCCGTCGGGCCCCGATCTGCCGACCACCATCCGCCACTTCGGCAAACAGGGCAAGATCTTCTTCGCGCACTTTCGGGATGTACGCGGCACACCAGAGAAATTCGTCGAGACGTTCCATGACGATGGGCAGACCGATATGTTGGCCTGCATGGAGGCGTATCGCGATATCGGCTTCGAGGGCGTGCTGCGGCCCGATCACGTCCCGACGATGGAAGGGGATAGCAACGACAACCCGGCCTACTCGGCTATCGGCCGGTTGTTCGCCATCGGCTATATCAAGGGGCTGCGTCAGGCGGTGTACAGGCAACGATAGCCGAGATCCAGCGTTTGACTTGTGCGATACACCAGGTATAATTCCTGCGATCGATCGCCCCAAAGATGGCCGCGTCGCCATGCGCGACGTTCGGCCATTATCCCCATCAGACAGCGCCATCTGTCTCTACTGCAACGACGCAGCCGTAAGCTATCCAGCGGGGTGGCATCGCGGCGCTCGTGCCCGATGCCGGCGACCCGCATGATCAGGAGGAGCAACCATGGTTTCGCGTCCCTCTCTCTACCGGCTGACGGCTCTCGTGGCTGTCGTTGTCCTGCTGGCGTTGAGCGGCTGTGCCCCGGCTGCCCCGGCGGCTACCAGCGCGCCCGCCGCGGCTGCGGCGACCGCTGCTCCGGCTGCGGCGACCGCTGCCCCGAAAGCTGCCGCGCCTGCCGCAAAGACCGGCGCCAAGACCCTCACTGTGGCGCAGGATACTGATCCCGGCACCGCCGACGTTCAGTTGACGACCGAGGAGTACTTCCTACCGCTCAACCTCTACGACCGGCTGGTTGAAGCAGTGACGACCGGCCCGCTGAAGTCTGAGCTCCAACCCGGCCTCGCCGAGAAGTGGAGCGTCTCCGACGATGGCCTGAAGTACACCTTCAATCTGCGCAAGGGCGTGAAGTTTCACAGCGGTGATGAGCTGAAGGCCGATGACGTAATTTACACCTTCGACCGTATGCTCGATCCGGCCACAAAGGCGCTCAACACCGACTTCGTCGATATGATCGCCGGCGCCAAGGAACGCATGGATGGCAAGGCGACCGGCGTCAGCGGCCTGAAGAAGATCGACGATTACACCGTCGAGATCACACTCGCTGCGCCGTTCGCGCCCTTCCTGGCGAACCTGGCGACTCCGGCCGGCTCGATCTACTCCAAGAATGCCACCACCAAGGCCGGCAAAGACTTCGGCACCAAGCCGGTCGGCACGGGCCCCTTCAAACTGGAGAGCTGGACGCCGGATAGCGAGGTCGTGCTGTCGGCGTATGATGGTTACTTCCGTGGCAAGCCGAAGTTCGACAAGCTGGTCATGAAGGTCGTACCCGAGGCGCAGACGATGGCGTTGATGTTCAAGAAGGGCGATCTGGATGTCTTCGACCTGGACTTCGCCCGGTCGCAGATTCCTGAGTTCAAGAAAGACGCCCAGTGGAAGGACAAGATCGTCAGTGGGCCGCGCGTCGGCACGTACTACATGAGCATCAATGAGAAGATCCCGCCCTTTGAGAATCCGAAGGTGCGCGAGGCGCTCATGTATGCCATCGACCGGCAGACCTTGATCGACAAGCTCTACTATGGCACCGGCATGCCGGCGAAGGGGATCCTGGCGCCAGGTCTCGCAGGGTATAACGACGCTCTGCCTGGCTTCAAGTACGACCCGGAGAAGGCGAAGGCGCTGCTCAAAGAGGCCGGGTTCCCCAATGGCTTCGAGATGACCCTGAACCAGACCACTGATTCGCCGACGACGTTGAAGATGAACGAGGCGTTGCAGGCGATGTTGGCGCAGGTCGGCATCAAGGCCGAGATCAAGCAGATGGATTCGGCTGCGTGGTCGGGCACCCGTAAAGAAGGCAAGCTGGGCAGCTACTCCAGCAGTTGGTCGGCTGATTTCAACGATCCGGACAACTTCATCTATACCTTCTTTGCGCCGAGCAATTCCGTGGCGCGCTCCTGGAACTACGAAAACAAGGCAGTCCAGGACCAACTGGCGAAAGCCCGCACCATGACCGACATGGCCGCTCGCTACAAGCTGTATCAGGAAGCCGAGAACCAGATCGTGAACAAGGACTTCGCTTTTGTCCCGCTGTTCCATCTGGACCACCTGTTCGTCGTCAACCCGAAGGTCAAGAACTTCAAGCCTTCATGGAACGGCTGGAGCAACATGCCGTACTACGGCATCGAGATCACCGAATAGGAAACGCCGCCGCGAATTACATGGCTTCTGAGAAACCAAGTTCGTGGATTCGTAGAAGCCATGTAGTTCGTGGATCTTGTCGTCGCAGGCTCGCCCCACCATGCTAAAGTACGTTTTCAACCGCCTTCTGCAGTTCATACCTGTCATCCTCGGCACAACGTTCCTGACCTTTGTGTTGCTCCAGGTGGTGCCGGGTGA
>JALOOE010000199.1 GCA_025454565.1 Anaerolineae bacterium | reverse complement strand
GGCGCGCGGGCCGGTATGCCCGAAGCCGCTGATGGCGACGTGGATCAGCCGGGGATTGCGCACCAGACAGCTTTCAGGATCGAGCGCGAGCTCCTGCATCGAGCTGAGCCGGGGCAGGTTGTTGATGAAGATATCGGCCCCGTCCACCAGCCGCCGGATGATCTCGCGGCCTTCCGGCGTCTTGACGTCCAGGGTGATGCTGCGCTTGTTGCGGTTGGTGGACATGAAATAGGCCGACTCGCCATTGACATAAGGCGGGGCCCAGCCGCGCGTCTGATCGCCGACGCCGCGGCGCTCGACCTTGATCACATCGGCGCCCAGGTCGCCCAGGTACATCGTGCAGAACGGCCCGGCGAGCGCCTCGGTCATGTCAACCACGCGCAGGCCGGAAAGGATGGCGGATTGGGGATCGGGGATGGCGGATTGGGTCATGGGTTGCTCGCGTGCGTCAAACGTGAAACGTGAAACGTGATGCGTGAAACGTGAAACGTGAAACGTGAAACGTGATACCACGTGCTTCCGCGCACTGATGATTCGGTAATTCGTCGCCCGCTATTCGCTGATTCGCTATTCGCTGATTCGCTGATTCGCTGATTCGCTATTCGTTGATCCGCTATTCTCCCACTCTCCCGCTCCCCTTGTTCTCCGCCGCCTGTTCCGCTCCCGCCGGCGGTCGGAGATCGAGACCGCCGGCCCGCCGCGCAACACATTGATCATTTCGGCGGTGATGCAGACGGCGATCTCGGCGGGGGTGCGCGCGCCGATGGCGATGCCGATGGGCGCATAAATGCGGTCGAACCTGGCGGGGTCGATGCCCATCTCGGTTTCGAGCAGCTCGAACACGGCGTCCACGCGGCGCTGCGAGCCGATCATGCCGATGTAGGCGACCGGCCGGTCGAGCACTTCCAGCAGGCATTCAACATCATGGCTGTGCCCGCGCGTGACCAGCACGATGAAGGTGTCCGCGTCCATCGGCAGCTCACGTACGGTCTCGCGCAGCGGCGCGGCAATCACCTGCCGCGCGGTGGGGAAACGCGCCTGATTGGCGAAGCTGGGCCGGTCATCGAGCACGGTGACGGAGAAGTCGCATATCCCGGCGAATTGAGCCAGGGGCACCGCGATATGCCCCGCACCGACGATGAGCAGCTCCGGCGCGCGGCGCTGCACCTCCACGAAGACGGAAAATGGCTGCTCGGTGCTCTCGCCTCCTGCCTCCTGACCCCTGACCCCTGTATAGCGCAGTAGCCGGTGCTGGCGCCCCCGCAGCACTTCTTGTGCGTCGGCGACGATGCGCGACTCCAGGTCGCCCAGACCGAGCGCGCCCAGAGGTGGCTTGTCGAGCCAGACCACGGCTTCCCGCCCCGCGTGCGGGCCGTCGATGACGGTTGCCAGCGCCACCGGCTCGCGGGTGCGGATGGAGGCGAGGAGAACCGAAACGAATGACGAATGACGAATGACGAATGACGAAGAGTTATTGGTCCTTGGTCTTTGGTCCTTGGTCTCCACCCCTACCCGTTCCACAAACACATCCATGATCCCGCCGCACACACCGAGCGACTGCATCGAGATATCCTCGGTGAGATCCACGCGCACCGTCGCCGGCTCGCCGGTCTGGATCACATCCAGCGCGGCCTTGATCACATCCGCCTCGCCGCAGCCGCCGCCGACGGTGCCCACGTGTCTGCCCAGCGGGTGGATGATCATCTTTGCGCCGACTTCACGCGGGACGGAGCCCTTGACGTCAATGATCGTGGCAACCGCCACCGTTTCGTCCGCCTCGATGAGCTCGCTCAGCCTGTCGTAGATACTCTCCATCAGCGATATGCCCCCAACTCCTTCGCTAAGTCGGTGATGTGCCGGAAGTCCTCCAGGCTGACCGTAGAGGGCACCGAATGATCGGACGAAAAGATGTAGCCGCCCGACTCCTTGACGACCGGCACCACGCGCTGCATCTCCTCCCGGATCGCCTCCGGCTGATCCCACAGCACCGCGTTGATCCCGCCGTGCAGCACCAGGTCTTTGCCGTACTCCCGCTTCAGATCGATCGGGTTCATGCCGGCCTTGACCTCCAGCGGGTTGAGCGCGTCCAGCCCCATGGAGATCAATTCCGGTACGAACGGGCGAACATCGCCGCAGGAGTGCAGATGCGCTTTGATGCCCCGCTTGTGCGCCCAATCGATGGCTCGCTGATGGTATGGCTTCAGGATGTTGCGGTAGGTGCGCATCGAGAAGAACTGGTGGCCTTTGTAACCCATGTCGTCATACCAGAACACGCTGTCAAAGTGATAGCCCGCATCCCAGACCATGTCCCACAGCGCCAAATCGGTCTCCAGCTCAGTCTCGATCATGTCGCGTATCCACGCCGGGTTTTCGGCGAGGGCCAGCAGCACGCGCTCGGTGCCGACGAACCAGGAATGGGTCACATCGAAGCCGAACCAGAGGATCGCCTGAGTCCAATACCCTTTTTGCTTCCAGACCGGATAGTTGGCTGCCAGATAGTCCCAGTTGACACGGTCGCGCGCCGGCTTCATGCGCACCTTCGCCGCCTCCCAGCTTTTCGGATCGACGACGGTGTGCGCCAGGAACTCCGGCGTCGAGGCGGCGTGTTTCCACTGCTTCATGGTGACGCCCCAACTGCTGGTGTAAACCTTCTCGGCCTCGTTTTCCGAGAGGGTGCGCTCCTCATACTGCGGCCCGTTGTCAACCCGATAGCGGGCGACATGATCGAGGTCGAAATAGTCTACGAAGCTGACATCGGCGGGCATGCCCTCGCGCCGCCAACGCTCGATCGTAGCTGCCCACGGATCATCGATGATCGGGATGCGGTCGGCTTCCTGGTGTGCGAATATGCGCCGGAAGCGTTCATGGGTGGTCATGGGGGACACGGGTAAACCTCCGGGTGTGCGTGGTGCGTCGTACTGCGTGAGACGTGAGACGTGAAACGTCAAACGTCAAACGTAAGACGTGAAACGTCAAACGTGAGACCGACTGCGGGTTCTTTCGTATCACGCAGCACGTGTCATATTTCAATCGCCGCCCGGATGTGTGCGACCACATCGGCGAGCGGCACGATGATTTTCTCATCTCGGTCACGACGCTTGAGCTCCACGCCGCCTTCCCTTAATGAGCGTTTGCCCAGCGTCAGGCGGATGGGGATGCCGAGCAGGTCGGCGTCGTTGAACTTTACCCCGGCCGTCTCGTCGCGGTCGTCGAACAGGACCTCGATCCCGACCTCATTCAGCGCCGCGTAGAGCGTCTCGGCCTCTGCCTCGGCGCCGGGCATCTGGATCAGATAAACGTGATACGGCGCAACGTGCATCGGCCAGATCAGCCCCTTGTCGTCGTGATGCGCCTCCGCGATGCAGGCCAGCAGCCGGCCCGCGCCGATGCCATACGAGCCCATGACGACGGGCTGATGCTTGCCTTCGCGATCCAGGTAGGTCGCGCCCAGCGCCTCGGTGTAACGTGTGCCGAGCTGGAAGATGTTGCCGACCTCGACGCCGCGAACGGTGCGCAATGGCCCGCCGCACTGCACGCAGGCATCGCCATCCCTTGCGGCTGCGATGTCGCACACCATTGCCGCCGTATAGTCCCGGCCGTAGTTGACGTTCAGCAGGTGGTAGCCGTCTTCGTTCGCGCCCGCCACCAGGTTAGGCGATTGCGGGATCAGGTCGTCCACGACCACCAGCACGTCGCGCAGGCCCACGGGCGATGCATAGCCCGGTGTCGCGCCCGCCGCGCGAATCTCCGCCTCGGTCGCCGGGCGCAGCGCTTTGGCTCGCACTGCGTTCGCCAGCTTCGTCTCGTTAACCTCCATGTCGCCGCGGATCACGGCGAACACGAACTGTTCGCCCGTCTGAACCTCCGCCATCAGGAAGACCGCTTTCGCCGTCTTCGCCTCCGGCACGCCCAGGAAGACGGCCAGGTCGGCGATGGTGGTGGTGTGCGGCGTAGCGACCTTCTCGATGGGCCGCAGCGCCTCGGTGGGCGGCGCCTCCTTATGGAACGCAGCAACCTGCCGGTTGGCGGTGTAGCCGCAGCCGTGCCCGGCACTGCCGGGCATGCCGTCGCACAGGATCAGCGTATCCTCGCCGATGTCGGTCAGGTACATGTATTCGTGCGCCAGCTTGCCGCCCATCATGCCGGTGTCCGACTGTACCGCAATCACCGGCAGCTCGCAGCGGTCGAAGATGCGAAAGTACGCCCGGTAGTGTGCGTCGTATTGGCGCGCCAGCCCGGCCGAGTCGGCGTCGAGGCTGTAGGAGTCGAGCATGGTGAACTCGCGCACGCGGATCAGACCGGCGCGCGGGCGTGGATCATCGCGCCATTTGGTCTGGATGTGGTAGATCAGGGCGGGCAGTTGGCGGTAGGAGCGCACGACGCTGCGCGCGAGGTCGGCGACCACTTCCTCATGCGTCATGGCGAGGACCATGTCGTGGTCGCTCTTGTCCTTGAACCGGCCCATCTCCGAGCCGATCTGATACCAGCGGCCCGTGGCCTGCCATAAATCGGCAGGGTGGACGACCGGCATCGTCACCTCCTGCCCGCCGATGCCATCCATCTCCTCCCGCATGATGTTCTCGATCTTGGTCAGGGAGCGGCGGGCGAGCGGTAGATACGAGAAGATGCCGGCGCCGAGCTGGCGGATGAAGCCGGCGCGCACCAGCAGTTGGTGGCTGATCACCTCGGCGTCACCGGGAGCCTCGCGCAAGGTCTGGCTGAAGAGGCGCGTCATGCGCATGCGATCGTCTCCTACTCCGGCCGGTACGCCGCCACCGAGATGTTGCCGACGAAATCCGGCAGATTCCTATGGCCCAGCATCTGCCGGATGGCGTGGGCCTCGCCCGTATGGAACCAATAGTGGTCGATGTTCCTCAGGAGCAGCGTGCCAACGTTTTCGGGTACCGGCTTGCCCTCTCGCTCGAAGTGCGTGACCATGAGTTCAGGCGTCAGGGTCTCCAGGTAACGGTCGGCGGCGGCGGTGATCTCTTGCCAGGTAGCCCACATCTCGGCCAGCGGCGGCGTGGTCGCAGGCTTGCCCCAGCCGACCAGGTCCCGCAGATCGGGCGCGATCTGCTGCCCTTGGGCAACCTCCACCCAGTAGGCGCTTTCCTGATATGCCAGGTGCCCCACGATCCAACTGATGCAGTTCATTGCCCCGATGCCGTTCATCGGGCTGATGCGCCGGACGGCATCCTCCGCGCTGATCCCATCCAGGCAGCGGATAAGCTCACTGCGCGCGAAGCGGAGTTGAGCGACAAGCAAATGTGGCATGATCCATCCTTCCCGTGGACGTTCTCACGTTTCACGCTTCACGTCCTGCGCTTCCCCGCTCGTAATCCTCCGGCGTGTCCAGATCGGCCAGCACGGATGATGTCGGAACGGCCAAATAGTCGGTTTGCCCCCGATGTGCGGCCAGCACCTCGCGCAGCGTACCCTGGCAGGCGAGGATCTCCGGCCAGACCCAGCGCGGCAGCAGGATCGGATGGCCCGCGCGCATCTGATAGCTGGGGATGACGATGCTATCCCGGCCCGCCGCAT
>JALOOE010000198.1 GCA_025454565.1 Anaerolineae bacterium | reverse complement strand
GTAAGCGAGGCTTGGAGAAGCCGGGAACCGTCAGCATCCTTGACCTCGCGCAGGACAATGTGAGAGGTGGTCAATCTGCGTCTCTCAACTTTCTCTACTCCCGGATTGGGAAGTAGCGGAAATCTATCGACGGCCGTGCCGCCGGCTGAGCATGATGCTCAGGAAGGTGAATGGTCACAGGCGCTCGTTGTGTCACCTACCGCCCAATAAGTAAGCTGCGATGGGCGGAACGAGACCCAACCTCGGGATCAGTATCACTTTCGAGACGCCGATAACCCCAATTAGCTGATAGAATCCCCAAGAGTCGGATGTAAGCCAACGGTGGGCTGACTTTGCCATAAGTCATTCATTCGACTTCTGATAGTTTGCCGCCCAAGTTTACAAATGCAGTTTTGATTTTGTGGCATATTCATCGATCCCTTTGCCAAGATTCTTTATAGCGTGCCTGAGTCTCTTAGTTGTGCGGAATCCATTCCGCCTAACCATAGTCCAGCGCCATCTATGCTATGCAGAATCAACGCGCGAAAAACTACGGGAGCGTCGTATCGGCCCGTGCGGCCACACCCCAGTAAGCACCCCGCCGCCAATCCCCCGCATATCCTCGCGCCGCCCCAGCCGGCGCGCAAATCGTGCGGGATCGGCCAGCGCGGACAGGTCGCCGGGCGTCCTCCTTTGCCGGTCGTCACGGCGACCTGCGGGCGCGACTGGCTGCTGTTCAGCTTGATCGTGCCGGCCGGGTCCACCGCTCGCGCAGCATGTGCGCGGCCATCTTCGGCTCGCGCTGGCGGGTGAAGACCCCCTTCAGGTTCATGCCGCCTACCCGATTCACCGACTGCACCGCCTGGAAGTCGGCGAAGTTCCACACGTGCAGGCCGATCACGAACGGTCTCGCCGCGGCGACGTCGAGATAACCGGCCAGGAACTCCGTCTGGTATTCTTCGGAGAACATCTTGGGCGGATGGCTGTGCAGCCCGGCGACCGTGTCCGCGCCGAATTCGGTGATGATGATCGGCTTGCCGAGCGCCGCGTGCAGACCGTCCAGTTCCCGCGCCAGCATCTCCAGCCCGGCATCGAGCTGCCCACCTTGCGTGTACCAGCCCCAATAGCGGTTGATGCAGACGATATCGGCCAGCTCCAGCCAATCCAGCGGCCCGCCCATCATGCCGACGAGCGTCACCGGTCGCGTGGCATCCAGCGCGCGCGCCAGATCCACCAACTCCTTCAGGAAGGCGTGGCCCACCGCATCCAGCGGGGAAGGGCCGCCGCCGCCGGTGAATCGCTTGAACATGTCGGGAGGCATCGGCTCGTTGGCGACGCTCCACATGATCACGCTGGGATGATTCTTGTCGCGCGCAATCAGCTCATTGAGTTGGCGCCTGGCCTGCGCCAGCCGCGCGGCGATGTTCGCGTCGCCATCCTCGAAAGTCATGCTGACGACCGGAATCTCGTCGATGATGAGGAGCCCCTGGCGGTCGGCCATCATCATCTCCTCTTCCGAATACGGGTAGTGCGACGTCCGGTAGGAGTTGGCCCCGATCCACCTGAGCAGGGCATAGTCCTTGACCAGCAGCGGCACGTTGAGGCCGCGACCGCTGGCGAAGAAGTCCTCGTGCCGGCCGAAGCCTTTCAGACAGACCGGCTTGCCGTTGACCAGCAACCCCTCGGCCGTGGCCTGCACCGTGCGGATGCCGACGGGCAGCGAGTAGACGTCCGTGACCTGGCCGCCGGCAGCGACCAGCGTGACGGTGGCCTGGTAGAGGTGCGGATCTTCGGTCGACCAGAGACGCGCGTCGGGGACAGTGATCTGGGCGGTCGCGCGCTCACCCTGGAAGACGGCGCGCGTCTCATGAACGCCGCCGTTCCCGCGCAAAGTGACGGTCACCGCGCCGCCCGCGCCGTTCTGCGTCACGCCGAGCTTGATCACCCCCGTCGTCCCATCGATCTCGGTCGCGACGGCGATGTCGGTGATGTGCGTCTGCGGGACGGCGAAGAGCCACACCGGTCGATGCAGCCCGGCATAGGGGAAGAAATCGTAAGTGGTGCTCGGATAGCCGGACATCATCGCCATCACGCCGCCGCCCCGGGGCGGCATATTGCCGGCGGGCACGCGCGTGGGCTTGAGCTCGTTCTCCACGCGGATCGCCAACGTGTTCGGGCCGTCCCATGCGACAGTATCGGTGATGTCGCATTCGAAGGGCAGATGGCCGCCTGAGTGCCCGCCCACCTTCTGCCCGTTGACCCACACCTCGGCCGCGTAGTTGGCCGAGCCGACGCGCACGAAGACGCGCTGATCCCTCCAGCCGCCAGGCGCGTGAAATTCGCGCACATACCAGGCCGCACCGAGATAGTTGTACAGATCGGCGTATTGCTCGTTCCAACTGCCAGGCACGGCGATGGGGCGGGCATCCGGCACGCCCAGTTGCCAGCGCTCTGTCTCGCCGACGGCGCGAGGATCGGTCTGAAAATCCCAGACCCCCGAGAGGTCAAACAGGTTGCGGATCTCATTCTGTTGTGGGTATAGCATCGCTCTTCCTTTGCTGTGGGTTGGGTTGATGGGCGCGCTGCGCGTCACGCGCGGCGCAGCAACGGTAGATAGATCTTGCGCGGGATCACGCAGCTTGCCGCAGGCGTGGCTGCCGGCGCGTGCAGCAGGCCGATGTCCGCTTGTTGCGCATAACTCGGAAAGATCGTGCTCAATTGCGGATCGCTGCGACCGCCGCGCACGCGCAGCCACTCGCTCAGCACGCGGCGATAGTCGGTGGTCACCGCCAGATCGGCGCCCTGGTACAATTGGGCATTGGACAGCCCCGGCCATTGACCGTACACCTTGCCGCCCTTGACCGGCTTGCCCAGCAGCAGGATCACGCCGCCGTGGCCGTGATCGGAACCGGCGTTGGCGTTTTCCTTCAGCCGGCGGCCGAATTCGCTCATCACCACCACGGTCGTCGTCGCGTTGAAATCGGTTGAGCCGCCGCACGCCTCCAGATCGGTGTGGAACGCCTCCAGACCGCGCGCCAGCGTGTTCAGCAGCGCGCCCATATAGCTCGTTGGCGTGACGCCCTGGTTCTCGTGCGTGTCCCACCCGCCCAGATCGATCGTGGCTGTGGTCAGGCCGACGCCGGTCTTGAGCATCTGCGCGATGAACTTGAGGTTGTTGCCGAACGAGTTGGCAGGATAGAACGCGCGGTTCGCCGGCGTGTAGCTGCCGATGCCGTTGGTCTGCACCAGATCGACGGCGGCGATTGTCTCTTTGCCGGCTTGATCGAGCCAGTCGGCGGCCGAGCCGTACATCGTGCGCACCGCGTTGGTCTGTTGTGTGCGATAGGTCGAGCTGCCGCCCAGGTTGAATGAGGACGGGCTCGACATGGTGACGGCCCGGGGATAGCCGATCAGCGACGCGGCGCGCGAACCGCCCGCGGAGAGCGCCGGCAGCGCGCTGCTCGAAGGCAGCGCCAGTGATTCGAGATAGCGCGTCAGCCAGCCGTTGCCGGTCTTGCTGCCCAGCGTGGCCGTCTCGATATACTGCATCGCGTCGAAATGGCTGCGCGTGTCGTAGACCAGCCCCGCGGCGTGCACGATCGCCAGCCGTTGCGCCTGATACAGATTCAGCAGCGGCGCCAGCGACGGATGCAGCCCGAAGAAGCCGTCGAGGTTGAGCGCCGCGTTCGCGCCGCTTGTCGCCAGCTTGAGCGCGGGCCGCGCCGCCACGTAATAGCCGCGATCCGGGCCGTCGGCGATCGGCGAGACGACGTTGAGCGCGTCCCAACCGCCGCGCAGGAAGACGACGATGAGCGCCTCGGGGTTGGGCGCGTCCGGGGTGAAGGCCAGGCTGCTGACCTGCGAGCCGGCCAGCGCGGCGATCGCCGCCGAGCAACCGGTCATGAACTGCCGGCGTGTCAGTTTCCTCTGGGTGCTCATCCTGTTACCTCCACTGAAACTCGGGTGACATCAGGATAGCAGCAATCATCCTGCGCAGGCGGTTGCTGATGTCGGTGGCGCTCATGGTGCTGGTGGGCGAAGCATAGACGGTTCCGGGCAAGGCCGGCGAGGTGTTGCCCTGCATCAGTTTCACCAGCTCGGCGAGATGCGCCGGATCGTCCAGCGCCCGGCCCAGGATGCGCGCGACCCAAAAATCGACGATGCTCTGGGGCGTATTGTTGGGTGCGGTGGTAGCGATCAGGGCGGCGTTATCCACCTGCACGCCCGTGTTGGTGGCAGTGCTGTAGAATGAGTTTTCCAGCAGGCCGTTGAACAGACGCCAGCGATAGAGCATCGACGCGGTGTTCGTCCACGCATCGCGCACATCAGGGAAGCCGTCCGGTGGGCGGCGGCCGAACAACTGCTGATCCATGGCATCGTAGGTGGACCACAGCGAGCTGAGCCCGCCGTTGTCCGGCTTGACCTCGGCGCCTATCGCGCGTAACGCGCTGTAGAGCGCCTCGTGCGGTCGCTTGATCTTCTGGCCCCACGTGGTCTTGAACTCCGGCGAGGTGATGAGGATGCGCACCACTTCGCGGATCTGACCATCGCTGCCCGGCGTGGCCGGGTTCCACAATTCCAGCCATTTGGCGACTGCGGCGTCGAACGTCGCATTCACCTCGCCGGGGAGCGGCGTGTTGTCGCCGATCAGACGGCGCCAGAGCTTGCGCACGATGAAGCGCGCCGTGCCGGGGTGCTGGGCAAGCCAATCCAACACCTGCTTGCCGTCCACCTCCGGCCCTTGATCGGCCTGCATATACTTGCCGAGGAAGAACTTGTTGGCCCGGTCGTGCCACGGGTTATGATAAAGGAAGGTGCCGTCGTTGCCGGGCGCGTTCGATTGACCGTTGTTCACGCGCCAACCGGTGAAGCAGCGGGCGGCCTCGTAGACGTCATTATCGACATAACCGACGTGCAGGCCGCTGACCGGATCGGTGGGCACGCCGGTCGGGTCCTGTGTGCCGAGGTAGTTTTCGGCGCCGAGCGTGTGCAGCTCCAACAGCTCGCGCCCCCAGTTTTCATTGAAGGACGCGCCCTGGCTGATGTAGTTGTCGAGGTAGTAGAGCATCGCCGTGCTCTTGGCGACCTTCTCGACCAGGACACGGAAGTTGCCCAGCGCGTTGGCGCGGATCACATCCCGGTCGTAGCTGGTCCAGGTGGCGCTGGCGTAATCGTAGCCCCAGGCGTAGATGCTGAAGTGGTTATGCCAGAAATCGACCATCACCTCGTAGAGTTGGCGGCGGCTGGTTACGGCGCGGATGAGTGTCGCCACCCGCACGTCGCGCGCGGGCCGCGTCCGATCGGGGCTGGTTGCGGTGTAGTACGCGGCCCACAACTGCGGCAGGCTCAGATTCAGACTGGGCACGGTTCCCGCCGCCGCGGCGTTGGCAATGCGCGTGTCGCTGTCGTCCGGTTGGCCCAGGAAGGTCGGATCGAGTTGCTGAGTGACCCACGCTGCCAGCCGTGCGTCGTCATCGGCGCCCAGCGCGTTGAACGCCTGGATGCTCGTGGTGGGATCGCCGGGTTTCGGCCCCCACGCCAGCCGATCCAGTGCGATGACCGCTAACGG
>JALOOE010000197.1 GCA_025454565.1 Anaerolineae bacterium | reverse complement strand
TGTTTGCCAGTGGATGCGGCGATTTGCGAGCTATCCACGAATTTGACAACTTCCGAAAGCCGTTAACCTGTCACGAATGCAAGGAACCAGAGTATGGCACGACCACGCCGAACGGCCCAGATTGACAGCCCCAACATGCCCGGCCAGATCAAGGCCGCGGCCCGCCAGCAGATGGCGCAGCACGGCACTGCCGGCATCTCCCTGCGCGGCATTGGCCGCGAGCTGGGCATCACTGCGCCGGCCATCTACAACTACTTCCCCCGGCTGGACGATCTGATCACCGCGCTGATCGTGGACGCGTTCAACGCGCTGGCCGACGCCATCGAGGCGACCGAGGCAGCCGTGACGTCCGAGATGTGCGGGCCGAAGATCCTGGCCTCATGCCTGGCCTATCGCGCCTGGGCGGTCGCGCATCCGGTCGATTTCCAACTGATCTACGGCAATCCGATCCCCGGCTACGTGGCGCCGGCCGAGGTCACCGTTCCCCTGGCGCGCCGGCCGTTCGATGGGCTGTTCCGCCTGTTCCTTGAGGCCTATCAGAGCGGCGAGCTGGTCGTCCCGGCCGAGTATACGCCCGTGCCGGCCAGCATCGCGGCGCACTTTGCCACCTGGCTGCCCACGGCGAGCAATAACTTCCCCGATGCGCTGCTCTGCCTGCTGATGAGCGGGTGGGCGCGCATCCACGGCATGGTGATGCTGGAGCTGTTCGAGCATCTGGGACCGGTGGTGGGCGATACAGAGGCCTTCTTCCGCCACGAAATCGAATCTTTCTGGCGACAACTGAGCAGTCCCGACGCCTGACCGATCACCCGATCATCCAATCTCCCAATCACCCATCTACCATCCAGGAGTAACCTACCATGTCCAATCTCCACGTCGTCTTTGGCGCCGGCCCGCTGGGTCGCTCTGTTGTGAATGAACTCGTTCGTCGCGGCGAGACCGTGCGCGTCGTCAGCCGCAGCGGCCAGATGGCCGAGGCGCCGCAAGGCGTCGAGCTGGTCGCCGGAGATCTCTACAACGCCGCCGTGGTGCGCGAGTTGGCCCGGGGCGCGGCCGTGGCCTATCAATGCGCGCAGCCGCACTACTGGGAGTGGCCGCAGAAGTTTCCGCCCTTGCAGGCCGCGATCATCGAAGGGCTGGCCGGCAGCGGGACCAGGCTGGTGATCGGCGAAAACACCTATATGTATGGCGACACCGACGGCCGGCCGCTGACCGAGGATCTGCCCTACGCCGCGACGACGCGCAAGGGCAAGGTGCGCGCCGCGATGAGCGAAGCCGCGCTGGCTGCGCACAAAGCGGGCAAGGTTCAGGTGAGCATGGGCCGCGGCTCCGACTTTTTCGGCCCCTGGGTGCTGGATTCAGGGTTCGGCGACCGCGTCTTCTATCCCGCGCTGGCCGGCAAGGGCGCCAGCTTCGGCGGCAAGCTGGACCTGCCGCACACGGCCACCGCCATCGAGGACTTCGGCCGCGCGCTGGTGATCCTGGGCGAGCGCGAGGAGGCACTGGGCCGGGCCTGGCACGTGCCCAACGACCGGCCGCAGATCACCCAACGCCAGTTCGCCGAGCTAGTCTTCGCCGAGACCGGCCACCCCGTCAAGGCCAGCGGCATGGGCAAGACCATGATGCGCATTGGCGGCCTGTTCATCCCCGGCGCGCGCGAGGTTGTGGAAATGATGTACGAGTTCGAGAAGCCCTTCGTCGTCGAGAGCAGCCAGTTCGAGCGGGCGTTCGGGATGAAGGCGACACCGATCTCGGACGCGATCAAGGCGACGGTGGCCTGGTATCGGACGCACCCGCAGAGCAAGGACTGAAGTCGGCTGTCCTTTGGCCATGGCGCACCAGTCTGCAGCGCATTGGCGCAATCCTGAAGCCGCTCATCATCATGCCCGCGGATTTGCGTCAAGAAGGGAGAATCTTCAGGTGTGGCCGTGAGTTTTGCCAGCGGCTCTACGGGAACACAACTTGCGAGCTGTGCGATATGGACCTGATAGGAGCCGAGCGTCATCGGGGACTGGGTAAGGAAGGTGCGGCGTGGCGAGAGATAGACCGTACCGGTTCGCCAAGGGTGAATGGGAAGGGCCGATTGACTGACCGAGAAATCACTTCACGTGCTCCGGTCTGTACGCTTCCTCGAATTTCAGTTCGAACTCCGGCCTCAGGCCGGTATGGGTCAGGTTTTCCCAGGCCACGCGCAGCAGGCCAAAGAGCGGCGACCAGGGCTTGAAGACCCGGTATTCGACAAATTCCCGGTGCTGACTGGCCATCATCTTGACCAGTTGGCGGGCGGGAATTTCGGCCGGCTGGCCCAGAAAGCGCAACACGAAGCCAAAGTTCTTGAGCTGCGCCTGCGCCTTTTCACCCACCACACGCGGACTGGTGAGCATATCCGTGGTCATCATACCCGGACTGAACCCCAAAATGTGGTCATCATACCCGGACTGAACCCCAAAATCTGCACCCCGCTGCCCTTGTTTTCCTTTGCCAGGCTGCGGGTGAACGATGTCAACCAGGCCTTGGTCGTGCCATAAAGTGCTGTCGGGGTAGCCGGCTTCAGAAATGAGCCGTTGCCATAGATATTGACCAGCATTCCGGCCTGGCGCGGCAGGAAATGTTGCATCGCCGCCTGTGTGCCGTGCAGCGCGCCCAGGTCGTTCGCCATGAACATCTCCAGGGCCTCGCGCGGATTCATGTCCAAAATCATGCCCGCCGCCGAGGAATAGCCGGCATTGTTAATCCAATTGTCGAAGTGCCCGTATCTTTGGATGACCAGCTCTGCAAGATGGTGAACCTGCGCTTCGTCCTGGACATCTACGATGAATCCAGCCGTCCTGTCCGGCTCTTGCAACCCGCTCAATGCACGGTCAATTGCCTCCTGGCTCCTGCCGGTGATGACGACCACTGCCCCGGCGGCGAGACAAGCCTGTGCAATGGCATAACCGAATCCGCGCGTGGAGCCGGTGATTATGATAATTCTGTCTTGCAGTGTTGGCATTTTTGTTCCTTCGCTAGCTCGAGCAGAATAAACACAGAGATCACGATTTTGGCGATCATGTGTTACATCCTCTTCATTCGGAGAGATTATTGCTCCTCAATAGATTGTAGCAACTTCAGCATCGCCGAAAGGATTTGGGCGTGCTGCTCATCGCGGTTGACCGTCGCCAGGTTCTCTTCCGTGGTCAGCCGGTAGGAACCAAACTGATGGTGGTCGCCGCCTTCGATTTTGATATAACGCGTATCGGACGGGAGCAGGTGTTTGCGCGCCCCCACGCTTTCATCGGTGACGCGGGTTTCATTGCCGCCATACATCAAAGTCACGGGGATATCCAGGTTTGACATATCGGAACCATCTGCAGGGTAGGATGACCAGATGGCCAGCCCGGCTATTTGATCGGGATGTGAAGATGTGAATTGCGCGGCAGCCGTTCCACCCACCGAGTGTCCGCCGATGACCCAGCGTGTGATTTCGGGGTGGGCGGCAATGATCTCATCCGCAATGTTCGAATCGAATATCGCCATGTTGATGGGCATCGTCGGAACAACCACAAGATACCCTTGCTCGGAAATCGCGCGCATCAAGTCCGAATACCCGCGCGGATCAACGCGTCCGCCGGGGTAGAAAATAAAGCCCGTCTCCTCGAAATCCTGCTGCGGGGTGAAGGTCAGCCAGGGAGTTTCGGTCACAGCGACAAGGTCATCGCTTCGCAGAGCTTCAGTTGCTTCAGCCAACGGTTGGCGCGCGGAGGTTGTCCATCGCACCCCCCAGATCAGAAAGCCAATCACGACGATCCCGATAAGACCCAAAACGATCTTTTTTGGCGAGAATTTGGACATCTACATTTCTCCTGCCGGAGCTTTGCAGAAGCATGGAAAGTACTTCTGTGATCTGAGAAACCTGTTCAGGGGTGATATCCGCCGGGATTTCACTGATCCAACCCTGGCTGAACCTGAAATTCTCCTGCACGAAACTTCGACCCTTGTCAAGCACGACAATCATTCGCACGCGGCGATCATCTGGATCTGAGATGCGCAGCACCATTTCAAGTCTTTCCAACCGGTCAACCAGTTTTAGTCTCAATGCTGCAGCGCATCGACAACCTTGGTCAGATGCACCACGCGTTCACCGAGAACATGAACGATGATCCGGTGGAATGCGATGGCTGTGGCAGGAGCTATGCGTTCGAGATGTTCCAGGTTCTGTTTTGAGAAGCAATAGACGACACTTGGAGTATCGGCCACAACCGATGCGGTTCGTTTGACTCCGAGGTAGAAACCGATCGAGCCGACTTCGCGTCCTGCCAGCATAGTGCCCAACCGGATCGGGGCCTTGCCGGGCAGTTCCAACTGGACGGTCAATTGGCCCGATTCGATGAAGAAGACCACATCCGAATCATCACCCTGCCGGAGGACATAGTCTCCTGCGGCGACCTCTCTCCGCTCCATGTACTGCACCAGGACCTCGACATCTTGTGCGGAGGGAGCGATCATCATGATGTACTCCTGCAAGCTCTTTTCCGACTCCACTTCCATGTGGACACCGGCAAGTATCTCCTGCTCGCACCATTCGATTGCGTGATCCAGATCAGGAAACATCCTCAGGATGCCCGGCTGTTCACGAAATCCTCCTTTGACGAATTGGTCACGCGCCCTACCCGAAAGGGCCGACAGCACCACCGTGACCTCCTGCTCCTGAGCCCACTGAAGCATCCTGGTAAAGCTCAGCAGTCCGGTGGAATCCAGGCCGGTCACCTGCGATAAGTCAAGCAGGACGAAGCGCAGCGGCAGCGACTCGGGCTGCCGAAGGCGCTTGCGAACCTGCTCGAACAGGCTGTTTGCGGTGCCAAAGAAGATAAAGCCGCGTAGTTCAAAAATGGTGAGTTGGCTGCCCAATTCATTTAGCACAGCCTCCTGCTGGGGGCTGCGTGCCACCCGGCTGCGATAGTCTGCACCGGAAAGTATGTGGTCAACAACGTTGATCCGACTATAGCTGACGACGAACATAACAATCGTCACCACCAGCCCGACCGCGATTCCTGGCAAGAATCCTCGAACTGCAATGACCACCAAGATTAGCAAGATGATCAGGAAGTCGATCTTTGGAAACTTGAACCACGACTCGTAGACCCATTCGACCAACAAAGACAAGCCCAAGAAGACAAGCAAAGCGCCCAGTATCATTTTGGGCAAGTAGTTCAAGATCGATGTGCCAAAAATGGCGGTGAGGAAGATCAGGCCGGCCATGATCAGACCAGGCAAGCGCTTGTTGCCACCCATAGCGTGGTTCAGGCTTGACGAACTGATGGCATGGTACCCAACCATCCCACCACCCAAGCCAGCCACCAGATTGCCCAGGCCAGCGCCAACAAGCTCGTGGTTAAGGTCGATGTCCCTCTTGATGATCAACTCGAGACCGTTAACGTTTAGCAGAAGAGCGATGACGCTGACGACAAGCACGGGGGCCAGTGTCGGAATGGTGTTGACAATCACCGGCCAGTTCGCCTGCGACAGGAGTTCCGGGCTCAGCGGAAATCGCCATAGGCTGCCGGCAGGGAAGGCCCCCAGGAGCCATCCAGCGGCGCTTAGTCGGGCAACCGATGTGTCCGCAATCCATGCGACCGCGTAGAAAAGCCCAACGCCTCCTACAAAGACCGCTGGAAGGACCAGCGGGTTGCTCGACCGGCGGACGGCCACGACCATGGCCGCGCCCAGGATAACGCCGGGCAGCCAGCGCGCCAGTGTAGACTGCTGAAACAGCCCCGGCCCCAGCGGCGTGGTCACCATCACTCCTATTCCACCGATAGCCAGCAGCCAGCCCGTGCCGGCCAGGAAGCCGCCCATGACCGGGTACGGCAGAAAGCGCGCAAGTCCCCCCAATTTGGCAGCGCCCAGCACTAGAAAGAACAGCGCAGTGGCGATGGTCGTGCCGACAATCATCACCACCACGGTCGATAGCTGCTCCGCCGCGCTTGCCGCGACTGGCAGTGCGGCCACGGCGCTGGCTGCAGCCAGCGCCAGAATGGCGCCCGGCGCATCCTGCTCGACGGCAATAGACCCGCGATAGGAGCTAAACAGAGTGATAACGGCACAGAGCAGGGCGCCGCCTACCAGCAGCAACGCGAGACCGTAGGGAAGCGCAGCAGCCAACGGTCCTGAGAAGATCAGGGCAGCGAAGGAGACGATGACGATGATCTCCAGGATAAAGATCAGAACCCCTGCGGACAGGCTTTTGACAAGCGTGGCTGGGCGCAGCTCCTCCGCCAGCCAGGAGGAGACGCCAGCTCGGGTCTTGGAACCAGGCGCAGGTGGTGTCATGCAAAATCCTTCAAAAGCAACGGTTCGAGGGCAGGGATTGTAGCATTGCAGGTCGAAAAGGTCAACCATGATCCAACCGGCAGGCGCACATAACGAGGACGTATTCCGGTATCAAAACCTCTAGACCAGGAACAGGCGATTATACGCCGTGCCCAACCCCAAAGAGGCACCGTAGTAAAGGAAATACGCCAGTACGCCTGTCAGCAGGAACCCGCCACGCAGCGAGTCGCGCCGGGCCAGCCAGGCCGCCAGGCCGAGCAGTGGTAGGCCGACGAAGATCGTTACCAGATCCGTGCCCCAGGACAACGAGGCGGTGAAAAGCGTGTCGTGGAAATAGATTCCTTGCCCGGCCATCTGGACCTGCTCATCGCGCCCGGCGAGCTGCGCAGCTTCTCCGTGTCGGCGCCGGCCTGCTGCTGCGGCTTCGTGCCTGAGACGAACATCCGCCCCAACCAATGCGGCACTTCGGGGTTGCCCGAACAGCGCGAGTGCAGTCCATCCAGGGAAGACAGCGCCTCCTTCTTGTTGAAACGCAGCCAGACAAGCAGCTCGTCTACAAACGCCCTAACTGACTTTTGGGGACGGTTGAGACGTGCTCACGGCTAAGCTCCTTCTTCTGTGGCGCTTCTGAGCAGGAAGAACACCATCACCACGTTGGCCAGCGCTATGGTGGTGAAGATGCCAACCTGCACCGCGCTGACCAGCACGCCGACCCGCGCCATGTTCAGTCCCATCAGGCTGACGGCGATGCCCAGGGTCAGGAACTTAAGCAGGCCCACCGAGGCCAGCAGGTAGCCCCAGGGCCGGCGGCGCAGCAGCAAGACGGCCGAGAGCACGCAGACCGGGACGACGATGCCCAAGTCCATGACCTGGATGAACATGCTGGTGGTGTTTTCCAGCACGGGGATGCCGCTCACCCCGCCGGCGCGGCGACCAGGGCCAGGACAAAGATCGGGGGGACGAGCCATTTCAGAGCGGGGTGCATGTCTTTGTTTCCAGTCTTTCTTCCTTCAAAACGACATGCCGTCCGGCAAAGGCGAATGCGATTAGCACCAGGCCGGTCAGCCACCCGCCCAGGCTGAAAACCGGCGGCCCGTAGAGCGCCAGCCCGGCCCCGGCCGCCACCAGCAGCGCGGCCAGGACGCCGAACAGTTTCATGCCATACAGGGTGATGAAGGGCAGGTAATGCGAGCCGATGACGACCATCGCCGCCGGGAAGAACCATTCCTCGCGGTAGAGCGTCGCCGCGCCCACCAGCAGGAAATTGAGCGGCACGGTGAAAGCAACCTGCGAGCCGAGCGGCCACAATCCGTTTCCAGGGCTGACCTTGCCGGGGCGGCCCATCAGTCGCGCCACGCCTTGGGTCAGCGGGAAGATGCCCATGCTGCCGAAGAAGAGCGCGGCCATGCCCGCCGCCGGCGACAAACAGGTGCCGAGCGCGGCCGCGACCAGCCAGATCAGGCCGGAGACCAACTGCCCGGCAAACCCACCCAGGAAGGCGGAACGCATTTCGCGTTGAGAATCAAGGATGTTCATCATCCGCCTCCAGCCGTTACCGCGCCGATGGCCATGAAACTGAAGATGGCCACATCCTGGCAGAAGTGGATGAACCAGGCCCAGAAGAAGCCGCGCGTTTCCAGCATGGCCTTGCCCAACATCCAGCCC